>NZ_JAKKFG010000041.1:0-728 GCF_022230905.1 Micromonospora salmantinae | reverse complement strand
GGGGGTGGGGGTGGGGGGGGGGGGGGGGGGTGGGGGGGGGTGGGGGGGGGGGGGGGGGGGGGGGGGGGGGGGGGGGGGGGGGGGGGGGGGGGGGGGGGGGGGGGGGGGGGGGGGGGGGGGGGGGGGGGGGGGGGGGGGGGGGGGGGGGGGGGGGGGGGGGGGGGGGGGGGGGGGGGGGGGGGGGGGGGGGGGGGGGGGGGGGGGGGGGGGGGGGGGGGGGGGGGGGGGGGGGGGGGGGGGGGGGGGGGGGGGGGGGGGGGGGGGGGGGGGGGGGTGGGGGGGGGGGGGGGGGGGCGGGGGGGGGGGGGGGGGGGGGGGGGAGGGGGGGGGGGGGGGGGGGGGGGGGGGGGGGGGTGGGGGGGGGGGGGGGGGGGGGGGGGGGGGGGGGGGGGGGGGGGGGGGGGGGGGGGGGGGGGGGCGGGGGGGGGGGGGGGGGGGGGTGCGGGGGGGGGGGGGTGGGGGGGGGGGGGGCCGGGTGGGGGCGGTGTGGGGGGGCGCGGGGTGGGGGGGGGTGGGGTGGGGGGTCTGGGGGGGGGGGGGGCGCGTGGCGGGTCGCCCCGGGCGCGAGAGGGGGTCTCGGGTCGGGCGGGCGGGGGAGAGGCGGACGACGAGCCCGGGGGGCTGGGCCGGGGGGCGCGCGGGGGGGCGGCGCCGGGGGGGGGGGGGAGGGCGCGGGCGGTGGGGCCGGGGTTGCCACGGGGGGGGGCCCGAGGGGGGGGGGGGGGGGG
>NZ_JAKKFG010000040.1:0-217141 GCF_022230905.1 Micromonospora salmantinae | reverse complement strand
CGCCACCGCGGCGATCACGGCTCCGCCGACCGTCAGGATGGCTCGCCCCCGACGCCACGGCCCGCGCCTCATCCGCGCCACCGAATCGCCGGTCGGCTCGGTGCCGGCCTCCTCGGTGCCGGCCTCCTCGGTGCCGGCCTCCTCGGTGCCGGCCTCCTCGGTGCCGGCCTCCTCGGTGCCGGCCTCCTCGGTACCGGCCGGCTTGGGGCCAGTCGGCTCGGGGCCGGCGTGCTCGGCGACGTTTGCCGCCGAGGCAGCGGCACCGGCAGCCGCCTCGGGGGCGGCCCCGCTGGCGACGGCGAGCAATATGCGGGCCGCGTCGGCGGCCGACGGCCGGTCGGCGGGGTCGCCGGCCAGGCACCAGCGGTAGAGCCGGTGCACCTCGGGCGGTATACCGTCGATCGGGGGCAGCGGGTCCGGTTCGACGTGCGTGTGCGCGCGGAGCATCCCGGTCTGCGCCTCGGCGGGCCACGGCAACCGGCCGGTGAGCACCCGGTACAGCAGCAGGCCGAGGGCGTACACGTCGCTGGCGGGCAGCACCTCGCCGGCCTGCAGCCGTTCCGGCGCCAGGTACGCCGGCGTGCCCAGCAGCCGCCCCTCGAAGTCGATCTCTGGCGCGCCGGCGGCTGCCGCGATGCCAAAGTCGAGCACCTTCGCGCCGGACGGCGTGAGCATCACGTTGCTCGGCTTGATGTCGCGGTGCACCAACCCCTGCCCGTGCGCGACGGTGAGGGCCGAGGCCACCTCGGCGCACACCCGCAGACCGGCGCGCGGCGGCAACGGCCCGGCCACCAACCGGTGTTCGAGGGTGTGACCGCCGAGCAACTCCATCACCACGAACGGGACCTGGGCTCCGTCCAGCGCCGACTCGCCGTAGTCGTAGACGCTTGTGACGTGGGGATGCGACAACCGAGCCGCGGCCTTGGCCTCGCCTCGGATCCGCTGTCGGGCGTTGGTGTCCGAGGCGACGAGCACCTTCACCGCCACGTCCCGCTCGAGCACCTCGTCGTACGCCCGATACACCTCCGACATGCCGCCACTGCCGAGGCGCTCCAGGAGCCGGTAGCGGCCCGCGAGCAACTGATCACGCTGCACGACGGACAGCCTGCCGTACCGGCCTGAGAACCGGATACCCGGGATCGAAATCTCGCAATGAGTGGGACCGGCTTCAGCTAGCGTCCGCTCAGATCCGGGTGGTCCCGCAGCAATGCCTCGCCCCCGGCGGGCTTCTCGGAGCAGCAGCCTGACGAACCAACCGCCGGCGGTGCGACCAGACGCGGTCAGTGTTCGGTCGGTGGCCGCCAGGCGAAGCGGGGCTGTCGGCGTTCGGTCATCGCCGCTACCCCCTCCCTGGCCTCGCCGGTCGTCGTCACCTTCCGGTGCCACCAGGCGATCCGTGCGGGCTCGGCCCGCTCGTCGATGATCTCCTTCGCGGCGGCGATGCTCAGCGGCGAACGCTGGGCGATGGTCGCGGTCAGCTCGTCCACCCGTACGGCGAGCCGGTCGGCCGGCAACACCTCGTCGACCAGGCCGATCCGCAGGGCGCGCTCGGCGTCGATCAGCTCGGCGGTGAACAGCAGATGCTTGGCGGCGGACGGGCCGATCAGCCGGGCCAGCCGGCGCGTCGTCGGTGCCGGATAGACCAGCCCGAGCCGGGCCGGCGGTACGCCGAACCGGGCGTCGTCGGCGGCGATCCGCAGATCGCAGGCGACAGCGAGCTGAGCCCCACCGCCGACGCAGGCACCCCGGATGGCCGCGACGGTCGGCTTGGCGAACCGGGCCAGCCGTTCCTCGGCGGCCACCGCGATGCTGGCGTCACCGGCGTCCAACAGCTCGGCCAGGTCACCGAGGTCGGCGCCCGCGCAGAAGGCGTCGCCGGCACCGGTGAGCACCAACGCCCGTACGTCGGGGTCGGGCTCCAGCCGGTCGAGCAGTTCGGGGAGCTGACGCCACATGGCGGCGGTCATCGCGTTACGCCGAGCCGGGTTGTGCATCACCACGGTGGCGACCGGCCCGGCCACCTCGACCGTCAACTCCGCGTCCGACACGTCCGCTCCTTCCCGCGCCCCCGAGGGGCGACGCCGCCAATCTGGTCGCCGACGTCGCGCGTCGGGTGCGGCGACCCTAGCGAAGACGATCAGTCCGGCCCGGCGCAGGCGCACTGCTGGAGCAATCTTGGACAGTTTTCGTTAGCGCAGAGGGTCCAAGATTGCCAGAACGGCGCGGACCGCTTCCGGTCGGATGGGGGGAACCATCGGTTGGGGTCGCGCGTCCGACGGAGATGAGACTCGCATCGACGACCGCCGTCACGGTCGCGTTCCTGGCCGCGCTTCTGACCGGTTGCACCAGCGTCGACCGAGCCCCCACCACCACCCCGACCCAGCCGTCGGCCACCACCGCTACCGGCCCGGCCGCCCCGGCCACCGGCACCTCGCAGCCGACGACCGCCCCCACTGTCAGCGCCGGGGCCAGCGGTGTGGCCCCCCGAGTGACGTTACGAATCTCCGGTGGCTTCGCCGGGCGCGGGGACTCCATCGTCGTCGAGCCGGATGGCCAGTGGACCGTGACGGACCGGGCCGGCAGCCGGAGCCTCGGCCGGCTCACCCCTGCCGATCAGGGCATCCTGGCGGGGCTGGCCGCCGACCCCCGGCTCGCCACCGAGGCGCGGCGGCCGACCACCGCGACCAACTGCTCGGACGCGATGAACTATCGCCTCACCGTGGCCAGCAACGACACCGGGTACGCCGACTGCCCGGCCGACGGCACCCCGCCGCCGGCCACCCAGGCGGTGGTCAAGCTGCTTCTGCGGACCACCGGCACTCACACCAGATAGTCCGAGGGCAGGCCAGTGCCCCGCAGCTCCGGCGGTAGGTGGGCCACGTCGTTGACGGCGACCAGATTCGCCGGGCCGGCCGCGCTGTACCGGATGACTGTCAGCCCCGCGTTGTGCGTGTTCAAGCCCAGCCACCGCCACTCCGGCGCGTCGAGGGCGTGCCGCACCAGCCAGGCGATCAGGAAGCTGTGCGTCACGACCAGCTCGCGGACCGGTTCGCCGCCGGCGGGCCCCTCGGCGACCGGGCCGGCGAACCGCCGCACCGCGTCCGCCGTCACCCGCGGCCCGTCGACCCGCTCGGCCGCCGAGAACTGCGTCAGGAATTCGGCGTACGCGGGCGGCAGGCCAGCCGGATCCGTGTCGTGTGGGAGGTGGTCGCCGGCCAGCTCCGTCTCGTACACCGGAACGTCGGGCAGCGACTTGGCGACCAGCTCGGCGGTCTGCGCGGCCCGGCGCAGCGGCCCGTGGTGGACGGCGGCGAACCGCCGGGCCCGCAGGCGTTCGCCCAGCAGGGTGGCCTGCCGCCGGCCGCGCTCCGACAGGCCGGTATCCGGTTCGCCTGCCTCCGATCCACTCGGCTCGGAGAGATCCTGCTCGGCGTGTCGGGTCAGGTACAGCAACCGGGTCACCATGCCCCACCTCAACACACCGGGAGGTACGAGTTCGACCCGTACCTCCCGGTCCTGCGGCCGTCGGCTCAGTCGGCCCGACCGGACGCCGCCCGCGCGAAGGTGACCGACACCCACAGCCAGCCGGCCGTCACCGCCAGGCCGAACGCCACCATCACGGCCGGTGCCGGCCGGACGATCAGCGTCACCCAGGCCGCCGCGAAGAACATCCCGGTCACCAGGCTGTACGCGGCTCGACCGCGCGCCCCCTGCCGTGCGGCCCGACGGGCTGCCACCACTGTCGCCACGATCAGCGACACGAAGGCGACCGCCGCCACCAGGAAGTGCAGGCCCCCGTGCCAACTGATCTCACCGGCGCCCCGAGGCGTACCGGCCGGGAACCCGTCGGCCGGGTCGGCGCTGAAGATCGCCGCCCCGACCAGGCCCAGGCCGTACAGCGCGAGCAGTCGGGGCAGCCGGACCGATCCGCCGCCTTCGCTGGTACGGCGGCGCAGCGCTTGGGCGGCCAGCACGCAGAGCACCCCGGTGGCCAGGAACGTGACGATCTGGATCCAACCCAGCTCTCCGGTGCTCAAGACGCTGACCGGGTGGCGACGGAAGTCGAAGCCATCCCGGGTAGCCGCCTGCGCGATCGCCGAGCCGACGAAGATCGGACCGGCGAACACCCCGCCGATCAACAGCATGCGGTCCCGACCGACGGCGGTCGGTCGTACCACGGGAAACGCCGCGGCCTGGCTCATCGCCCGCCCCCTACGCCCCGGGGAACATCTGGCCGATGCGGATCCGGTTGCCGAACGGGTCCCGGATGCCGAAGTCGATCCCGTACGGGCGCTCGGTCGGCTCGTCGGTGATCTCGACGCCCTTCGCCACCAGATCCTCGTGCGTCTTGCGGGCGTCGTCAGTGGTCATGAAGAGGTACCCGCCGAGGGCACCCTTGGTGAGCAGCTCCCGGACCTGCTCGGCGGTGGCCGGGTCCAGCGCCGGCGGGCCGGGCTTCTCCAACAGGATCTCGCGCTCCGGGTCGCCGGGCAGGTTGACAGTGAGCCACCGCATGAAGCCGAGGTCCTGGTCGGTGTTGACCTCCATGCCGAGCTTGTTGACGTAGAAGTCAAGCGCGGCGTCCTGGTCGAGGACGTAGATCTGGGAGCGGCTGATCGCGTTCATCGTCATGCCCATGACGCTAGAGGTAGGCCGTGACCTGCGGCTTATCCAAAACTGCTGGGTCGGGTCCAGGCTTTGGTGAAGCACGACGGCACGTTGGCCGGCGCCAAGCGCTGACGCCGGAAATCCGAGGGCGACTCCCCGACGATCTGCCGGAACGTCCGACTGAACGTGCCCAGGCTACCGAAGCCGACGGCGTAGCAGATGTCCGTCACGTCCCGGTTGGTCTCCACCAGCAGCGACATCGCCCGCTCCACCCGACGGCGTTGCAGATAGCGGTGCGGGGTCTCACCGAAGGTGGCCCGGAAGGTACGGATGAAGTGCGCCTGCGAGACGTGCGCGATCCGGGCCAACGCGGGAATGTCCAGAGGCTCGGCGTACGCCCGGTCCATCGCGTCCCGGGCGCGCAGCATCGCCCGGTTCGACTCCTCCACCGCCCGACTCATCTGCCCCCGTCCCGCTCCGCGCTGCTCCGGCCCCAGGTTAGCGCCGGAAACTGCGTCGTCCGGTCGGGTGGCGCGCCGCTCAATCCGGAGCAGCCGCGGTGGCTGTTTGCTGCCGCGACCAGCTCACCGCGGACGTCGGGGACGGCGCGGCAGAGGCAGAGCGGTGCCGCTCGGATAGGTCTGATGTAATTGGAGCCCCCGGCCGGGATCGAACCGGCGACATCTCGCTTACAAGGCGAGTGCTCTGGCCAGCTGAGCTACAGGGGCGCGTGCGTCGAGGTCAGCATAGCGACTGACGTCCGGTAATCCCGATCGCGATGCCTCCCGAGCACGGGAATCGTCAACAACCCGACGCAGACTCGTTTGACACCGCGTCGATTGATGTCTGACCGTGCCCGAGTGACCGGAATGCGTAGCCCGCCTGGTGGGCTGGGCGGCCCCCGCCTTGGCAGCACGGGTAAACGCGTTTACGGTTCACTGACACGGACGACGACCGGGCGCCCCCGCGACCGCGCCGCCGTCCGCTGAACCGGCACGGACACGTGCCGGTTGCTCCTTCACTCGGATCGTCCGGCACGTTCCTGCCGGTGAAAGGAAGCGCTTCACCATGGCTACTGTCACCTATTCCAAGGCGTCCCGGGTCTACCCGGGCCAAGAGCGTCCCGCCGTCAACGAGCTGGACCTCGAGATCGGCGACGGGGAGTTCCTCGTCCTGGTCGGCCCCTCCGGTTGCGGTAAGTCCACCAGCCTGCGGATGCTCGCCGGCCTGGAGGACGTGGACGCCGGTTCGATCTACATCGACCAGCGTGACGTCACCCACCTTCCCCCGAAGGCCCGCGACATCGCGATGGTCTTCCAGAACTACGCCCTCTACCCGCACATGACGGTGTACGAGAACATGGCGTTCGCCCTCAAGCTGCGCAAGACCTCCAAGTCGGAGATCGACCGGCGGGTCAAGGAGGCGGCCGGGCTGCTCCAGCTGGAGGAGTACCTCAGCCGTAAGCCGAAGGCGCTCTCCGGTGGTCAGCGTCAGCGTGTCGCAATGGGTCGGGCGATCGTCCGCGAGCCGCAGGTCTTCCTCATGGACGAGCCGCTGTCGAACCTCGACGCCAAGCTCCGCGTGCAGACCCGTACCCAGATCGCGTCCCTGCAGGCCAAGCTGGGCGTCACCACGGTCTACGTCACGCACGACCAGGTCGAGGCCATGACCATGGGTCACCGGGTCGCGGTGCTGCTCGACGGTGTCCTGCAGCAGGTGGACACCCCGCGGGCGCTCTACGACACCCCGGCCAACGTGTTCGTCGCCGGCTTCATGGGCTCGCCCGCCATGAACATCAAGACCGTTCCGCTGAACGAGCGGGGCGCCGAGTTCGCCGAGCTGCAGATCCCGCTGACCCGCGAGCAGGTCGAGGCGGCCCGCGCCGAGGGTGGCGACGGCAAGGTCACCGTGGGCTTCCGCCCGGAGGACTGCGAGCTGGTCAGCCCGACCGAGGGCGGCATGCCGGTCGTGGTCGAGCTGGTCGAGGACCTCGGCTCCGACGCCAACGTCTACGGCCACGCCGCGCTGGGTGGCAACTCGGAGCGCTTCGTCGTCCGCACCGACCGGCGCAACATGCCGAACATGGGTGACACCGTGTTCGTCAGGCCGGTTGCCGGTCGCAGCCACGTCTTCCACGCCTCCACCGGCGGCCGGATCTGACGTAACGCCGTACCGACAGGGGCGGTCCGCTTCGGCGGGCCGCCCCTTCGTCGTACCGAAACTGGCTTCTCACCCTGCCTGGGCACCTGACGACGAAGGCCCCCTCCCGCGCTCGGCGGGAGGGGGCCTTCGTTCGACGTGCGCTACAGCTCGACGGAGCGCCGGCGGGCGACCTCGGCCAGGGCGACCGCCGCCGCCACGCTGGCGTTGAGCGACTCGACCTCGGAGATCATCGGGATGCTGACGGTCAGGTCGCAGGTCTCCCCGACCAGGCGGGAAAGACCGCGCCCCTCGGAACCGACCACCACCACCAGCGGACCGACAGCGGCCTCCAGGTTGTAGAGGTCGGTGTCGCCGTCGGCATCCAGGCCGACGACCATGAAGCCGGCGTCGCGGCACGCCTTCAGCGACCGGGTCAGGTTGGTCACCTGTGCGACCGGCACCCGCGCGGCCGCGCCGGCACTGGTCCGCCAGGCGGTCGCGGTGATCCCGGCGGCACGACGCTCGGGTACGAAGACACCCTGCGCACCGAACGCGGCAGCCGACCGGATCACGGCGCCCAGGTTGCGCGGGTCGGTGACACCGTCCAGCGCGACCAGCAGCGGGGCCTGCTGCTCCAGGGCAGCGGCGACCATGTCCTCGAACGGCTGGTACGCGAAGGGCGGCACCTGCAAGCCGACGCCCTGGTGCAGCACCCCGCCGGTCATCCGGTCCAACTCGGCGCGGCTGATCTCCAGGTTGGCGATGCCCCGGTCGGCGGCGGTCCGGATGATCTCGTTGATCCGGTCGTCCATGTCGATGCCCTGGGCCGTGTAGAGCGCCGTCGCCGGCACGTTGGCGCGCAACGCCTCCAGCACCGGGTTACGCCCGACAAGCAGCTCCGGGGTGTCCTTGGACGGGTTGGACTTACGCCCCGGCGTGACCCGGGGGCCGGACCGGCCGGTGGGCTTGCCGCCCCGTCCGCCGGTGGCGGCACCCCGGCCGACCGGTACGCCCCGACCGCCACCCCGGCCCCAGGTGGTGTCCTTGCTGCCGGGCTGACCGATCTTGGGGGCGCGCCCCTCCTCGGCCGCGGCGCGGCGCTCCTTGTCCTGCTTCCAGGCGGTGCGCTGGGGCAGCTTCTCGGTGCCCGAGTAGCCCTTGTGCCACGGCCGCTCGTCCGCGGGCAGGGTGCGACCCCGCCCGGCCAACGAGTCCTTGTTCTTGCCGCCGGTGCCCTTGGGGGCGCCTGCCTTCGACGTCAGTCGCCGGCCACGGCGCTGCGAGTTGCCGGCCATCAGTCCTGCTCTCCAATAGTCCAACGGGGGCCCTGGGGGGTGTCCTCGACCACCACGCCGGCCAGCTTGAGCTGGTCACGCACGGCGTCCGCGGCGGTCCAGTCCTTGCGGCCCCGCGCCTGCGCGCGCTGCTCCAGGGCCAGCGCGATCAGGGAGTCCACCACGGCACGAAGGTCGTCCGATCGGCCGCCACCGGTCCAGGCCGGGTCGAGGGGGTCGATCCCGAGAATATCCAGCATTGCCCGCACCACGGCCAGCGTGGTGCGGACGGTCACATCATCGCCGACGCTCAGCGCGGTGTTGCCGTCCCGAATGTGCTGTTGCAGCACGGCCAGCGCGGCGGACGTGTTGAGGTCGTCGTCCATCGCCGCGACGAACCCGGTGGGCAGCTCACCGAGCTGCCCGGCGCCGACCCGCTCGGCGGCCCGCTGCACGAAACCCTCGATCCGCCGGTACGCGGTGGCCGCGTCGCGCAGCGAATCCTCCGAGTAGTCGATCACCGAGCGGTAGTGCGCGGCGGCGTAGTAGTAACGCAGCTCCACCGGCCGCACTCCGAGCGAGTCCACGTACGCCAGGCCCAGCGCGTTGCCGGCGGACTTGCCCATCTTGGCTCCGCCGATGCTCAGCAGGCCGTGGTGCACCCAGTAGCGGGCGAACGGCAACCCGGCCGCCTGGGACTGGGCGATCTCGTTCTCGTGGTGCGGGAACGTCAGATCCAGGCCACCGCCGTGGATGTCGAACTCCGGGCCGAGATAGCGCCAGCACATCGCCGAGCACTCGATGTGCCAGCCCGGACGGCCCAGCCCCCACGGCGAAGGCCAGTAGGCGTCCGCCGGCTCGTCCGGTTTGGCACCCTTCCACAGCGCGAAGTCGCGCGGATCCCGCTTGCCCCGGTCCGGGGCGTCCCCGGCGGACTGCATGGCGTCCGGAGACTGGCCCGACAGCGACCCGTACGCCGGCCAGGACGCCACGTCGAAGTAGACGTCGCCGGAGCCGTCACTCGCCGGGTACGCGTGCCCGTCGGCGATCAACTTCGTGATCAGCTCATGCATCTCGGGGATGTGCCCGGTGGCGCGCGGCTCGTAGCTGGGCGCCAGCACGTTCAACGACCGGTACGACTCGGCGAGCAGCAACTCGTTGGCGTACGCGATCGACCAGAACGGACGACCCTGCTCGCCCGCCTTGACCAGGATCTTGTCGTCGATGTCGGTCAGATTGCGAATGAAGGTGACCTCGTAGCCGGCGGCCAACAGCCAACGACGCAGGACGTCATAGTTGACGCCGGAGCGAAGGTGACCGATGTGCGGCGGGGCCTGAAGGGTGAGACCACACAGGTAGACCCCCACCTTGCCGGCTTCCCGCGGGACGAAGTCCCGCACCGATCGGGTGGCGGTGTCATACAGGCGTAGCGTCACCGTACAAGGGTAGCTGTCCGTGCCTGTCCGGGTCCGCCGGTGCCGGGTCGTACGCTGCCAGGCGTGGATGCGACCGCACGCTCCGGTGGCTCCGGTGACCCGCCAGCCAAGCCCACCACCCCCGCCGAGACGTCGCAGACGCTGGACCGGGGGTTGCGGCTGCTGCACCTGGTCGCCGACGCCTCTGGCGGTCTGACCGTCACCGAGGCCGCGAATCGGCTCGGCGTCGGCCGGGCCGCCGTCTACCGACTGGTCAGTGCGCTGACCGGGCACGGCATGCTGCGTCGGGACGGAGACGGTCGGCTGCGCCTCGGTGCCGGGTTGCTGCACCTGGCCCGGCGGGCCCAGCCGCTGCTCGCCGAGGGTGCGCTGCCCGCGCTACGCCGCCTCGCCGAGCAGGCCGGCGCGACCGCACACCTGACCGTCGTCGAAGGTGGCGAGGGCGTCGCCCTGGCCGTGGTCGAGCCGAGCTGGACGTCGTTCCACGTCGCCTACCGGTCCGGGGCACGGCATCCACTGGACCGGGGCGCGGCCGGCCGGGCGATCCTGGCCGGTCGGGCCGGGGCGGCCGAGCCGGTGAGTAGCAGCGGGGAGTTGCAGGCCGGGGCGTACGGGGTGGCGGCACCGGTGCTCGGCGTACCCGGCCTGGAGGCCAGCGTCGGCGTGGTCGCGCTCGCCCCGCTGGACGTCGACACCATCGGCCCCCAGGTGCTGGCCGCCGCCCGAGCCATCTCCACCGCCCTCAGCTGACCCCGACCGCCGCGCCCCACCTCCCGCCCCGCCTCGCGCCCCATAGCACGATCGGCCGGCGGATTCATGGTTGTCCACAGGTCCGGCGGCATGCGCGGGCCGGGTTGTCCACAGGGGTTCCGGTGGCCAGTCGGTGGTCGGCAGGCTGCCGGCATGCCCCCACGTCCGCATCGCCCCGATGCCCTGGCCTGGCAGGTCTTCCGCGGCTCCGACGCTGTCCGGGACGGCCTGCTCACCGAACATCAGTTGCGCAACTCCGCCTGGGTGCGGTTGCGCCACGACATCTACGCCGACTCACGGCTGGGCCATGATCACGGCCTCGCGTGTCGCGCCGCCCTCCTTCGGCTCCCACCCGGCGTGGTGGTCGGCGGCCCGTCGGCCGCCTACCTGCACGGCGTCCAGCACGCCGCGAGCTTTACCGACGATGTGCACGTCCTCGTGCCGCGACCGCTGCGGATCGGCCCACAGCGCGGCCTCCGCGTACACGTCAACGCCATCACCCCGCTCCGACCGCCGGACGCAGGCCGACAGTCGAGCGCTGGAAGTCCACGTGCTGCAACGCGACCTACTGGAGTGGGCCGCCCACCTGCCGGCGGAATGTCCCAACGCCCAGCACGGCACCCGGCCGCGGTGTCCGTCGGAGCGGCGGGCATGGTGGTGGCCGGTCGAGATGATCGGTGGGCGGCGGCCGTCCCGCCCAGGTCCAGTGGGCAAGACCTCCCAATCCCCCGATCCGACCCCGGACGGGCCGCCTGGGAGACGGCCGTCTGGCTCGAACCGGTCCGGGCGGTAGCCATCGTCGATTCGCTGCTCGGGCAGGGGCTGGTCGATCGCGAGACCCTGGCTGCCGTGGCTGCCCGCAATGCTGACCGGCCGGGTGCGCGACGAGCGCGCTGGGTGTTCGATCTGGCCGACGGCGGAGCCGAGTCTCCGCCGGAGTCACACCTACGCGTGCGGTTGGTGCTGGGTGGGCTGCCCTGCCCAGCGGTTCACCATCCGGTACGCCTGCCCACCGGCGTTGTTCTGCACCCCGATCTGGCCTGGCCGCAATATCGGGTGGCGGTGGAGTACGACGGGAAGTGGCACCTCGACGTAGAGCAGCTGCACCGCGACCGCCGCCGGCTGAATCAGCTGGTCGGCGCGGGTTGGCTGGTACTGCACGTGACCAGCCGCCGGCTGCACGGCGAGTTCCCGGCGGTGCTTCGAGAGGTACGCGAGGCGCTGGTCAGCCGCGGCTTGCGACAGGGATCGTCCAGATGACCAGGATCAACTCGGGTTCCTGGAAACCGCGCCATCGTTCAGGCACCAACACGGGGCATTCAAGGAAATCGAGTCGATCATGACTGGCGCCGGGCGACGGCCGGTGACGACATGCCTGGACGAGCCGAGGCCCGGTCGACGACAGGTCGACCGGGCCCCGGAGAACGGTGGCGGTTGGGCCACCGCAATGCGATGTGCGTTACGGGCGGGCGTTCGGCTTGAGCGGGGTCTTCACCGCCGCGTAGGCGTCGACGATCCCGTAGCCGTAGAAGCCGTTGAAGTTGACCCCACCGGCGCAGTACGCGTCGTAGGTCTCGTCCCGGCCCTCGTTGCGGTACTGCTGGAGGCGCGGCTCCGGGCACGCGTGCTCGGCGGCCGTGCGGTAGAGGTGCTGCTCAACCTGGTCCGGCGACATCCCGAAGCCAGTCCGACCCTGCGGCTTGCCGTGCCGGCTGACGATCAGCGCGGCGACACCGGCGGCGTGCGGGGACGCCATCGAAGTGCCCTGGAGGTACGTGTAGTAGCCGCACTCACCGTTGGCCTTGCACTGCTTGAAGACCGAGTTCTCGAAGCCGGGGACGATGTTGCCGTCGGCATCGACCGATTCTTCCTCCTGAAGCACGTGCTTCGGGTACGTGGAAAGGATCATGTTGGCGTCGGTACGGAAGGTGTCGGTGCCGAAGCCGTCCCGGAACCAGCCTCCCGGCGCGGCGACCGAGATCTGCTCGGTGCCGTAGTTGGAGAAGTCCGACTTCTTGCCGGACGGGCCAACCGACGACACGCCGATCACGTGCGGGCCCTCGGTGGGGAGGTCCCAGCAGCTCTCGTTGTCGATCGGTCGGGGGTACGGGTCGGCACCGTAGTCGGGGCTGCTGACGTCGGTGCGCGGTGCACCCAGGTCCTCGTTGTTGTTGCCGAGCGCACCGACGAGGGTCACGCCCTTGTTGTGCGCGAAGACCAGCGCCCGCTTCATCGCCTTGATGATGGCCCGCTGCTCGGCCTGGTCCTCGGGGGAGTCGGCCGGGTTGGCGGTGCAGTTGTAGAGCCACGGGTCGACATAGAACGACATGTTGACCACGTCGATCCCGGACCGGCCGGCGTGGACCAGGGCGTTGACGACCGGGTCGAGGAAGAAGTAGCCGGAGTCCTGGCCACCCTTGAGTTCGACCAGCGAGACGTTCGGGGCGACGCCGGAGAGACCGAAGCCGTTGGCTGCGGCGCCGATGGTGCCGGCCACGTGGGTGCCGTGCCCGCCGTCGTCGGTGCCGACCGGGTCGAGGCAGCTCGGCACCTCGCAGGGGCCGTCCACATCGACCAGGTCCGGCGCGAAGTTGCGCGACAGCGACCAGTTGAAGTTCGGCGCGATGTCCGGGTTGCTGGCGTCGACGCCGGTGTCCAGTACGCCGACGGTCACCCGACGGTCGCCCGGCTCGATCTTGCGGGCCTTGTCGGCCCGGATCATCTCCAGGCCCCAGAGCTTGTCATCGAGCGGATCGAGCTTGGCACCCTTCTTCGCAGCACCGGCAGCACCGGCACGAGCACCGGCGGCGGCCAGCAGGTGCTCCTGCTCGACCCGGTCCAGCTTCGGCTTGCGACCGATGGCCTTCTGCTCGGCGGCGCCGATCAGCGTCGGGGCCGCGGTCGCCCTGGCCGCGAAGTCGGCCCGATCGCTGCTGACCTGGAACATGCCGACCTCATCGGACCGGGACACCACAGTGCCGCCGGCTGCCCGGATCGCGGCGACAGCCGTGTCGGTGGCGACGCCATCCTCGGCGACGACGGTGAAGGTCCGGGAGTTGCTCGGCCCGGCGTTGGCCGGCACACCCAACCCCGTAGCCGTAAGTGCCAGCACAGCCGCGGTCGCGACCGTACGGGCGGTGAAGCGCTTGCTCAGCACATCGGATCCTCTCGTTGAGGGACGTGGCAGTCATCACACAACAACGATCCGGATTACGCCAGTTGAGCGCCCGTTATGGCCGTGAATCCCGCCAGTTCGAGCCGCACCCCGGCCGCGCACAGACACCCCGCACAGACACACGCCGCGCAGACACACGCACGACCGCCAACCCTCACCGACCGTCAAGGGCCAGCTCGGGCTCGGGCATGGCCGGCGCGGGCGTTGCGGGCGACCCGCGCAGCTCGTCGAGGCGTACCAGGGCGACGCCCGCGACGATCAGCGCACCGCCGAACAACTGCCAGCCGGTGGGCAGCTCGTTCAGGAACAGCCAGGCGATCAGCACCGCGAAGAGCACCTCGGTCAGCCCGACGAACGACGACAGGCGGGGCCCGAGGATCCGGGTGCCGGCGATGCCGGTGAGGTACGCGATGACGGCGGCCACCAGCGACAGCCCGGCGATGGGCACCAACCAGCTGGTGGGCTGCCCGGCGAAGGTGACCTCACCGAAGGTGGCGTGCAGCGGCAGCAGGCCGGTGAGCCCGATGAGGAGCAGCACGGCGGCACCGACGGCCATTCCACCGCTGGCCATGGCGACCGAGGGCAGCCGGGGGTCGACCCGGCCGGCGAGCACGAAGTATCCGGCCAGGCCGAACGCCGCGCCCAGCCCCCAGAGCACGCCCACCGGGTGGAAGTCGGCGGTGCCGGCGAGGTCGAGCACGAACGCCAACCCGGCCAGCGCGGCCACCGACCCGGCGACGGTGAGCCGGCGGGGCGGCTGCCCGTGCCGCAGCCACATCCAGACCACGACGAGGATGATGCCCAGGTATTCCAGCAGCAGCGCGACACCGACGGGCAGGTAGCGCACGGCGTTGAAGAAGCACACCTGGGCCAGCGCCACCCCGAGGAGCCCGAACAGCCCGATGGCGGTGGCGTTGCCTCGCAGCACGTCCCATTTGCCTCGCAGCGACAGCAGGGCGGGGATCGCCAGCACCAGGGCGGCCACGCCGACGCGGGCGATCACCGCGGACTCGGCTGACCAGCCGGCCTCGATGAGCGACCGCGCGAAGGTGCCGGAGGTGGCGAAGGTGACTGCGGAGAGCAGCGCAAGTCCGACGCCGGCAGCAGGTCGTGAGTGCATGTCGCGCTCCTCGCAATGGGCACCGTGTCATGAGCAAACTATCCTTGTACTGATGACGCTAGGCGGAAGCCATGACAGGAGTCAAGTTGCTATTCGCTCATGACACCGAGTGTTCGCTGATCGCCGCCGCGGCGCTGGTCAACACCGCAGGTCGAGACGGTGAGTTGCTGCCCGACATCGCTGCGCTGGACGCGTTCTACGTCCGCCACTCCTACAGCGGCCGGCACGAGCACACCGAGGCCGAGCTGCGCGCCGTACGGGAGCTGCGGCCCCAACTGCGCCGCATCTGGTACGCCGAACCACCCGAGATCGTCGCGGTGGTAAACGGCCTGCTGCTGGAACACAAGGCGCTGCCCCAGCTCATCGAGCACGACGACGAGCCGTACCACCTGCACGCCGTTCCCCGCGACGCGCCGCTGGCCACCCGGATCGCGGTCGAGGCCGCCATGGCGATGGCCGACCTCGTCCGTACCGGCGAGCTGAGCCGACTGCGGATCTGCGAATACCCGGACTGCGACAACGTCGTCGTCGACCTGTCCCGCAACCGGTCCCGGCGGTTCTGCGAGGCCGGCTGCGGCAACCGTGCCGCGGTGACCGCCTACCGCGCCCGCCGGGCCGCCGGCCGCTCCTGAGCGACGCTCGCCCACTCCTCGGCCCGCACCTCGTACTCCACCTCGCCCTGCTCGGTGCCCGGAATCGGGTCGTCCCACTGGAGGTGGAAGGTCCGCACGTAGTGCAGCCCGGCCTTCACCATCACCCGCCGGGACCGCTCGTTGACAGTCATCGTCTCGGCCCAGACCCGACGCACCCCGACGGTGTCGAAGGCGTACCGGACCAGCGCCCGCGACCCCTCGGTCGCCAGCCCGCGCCCCCACGTCGAGCGGCGCAGCCGATAGCCCAACTCGGCCTCGGTGCCGTCCGCCGACGGGTCCAGCGCGAACCAGCCCAGGAACTCGCCGGACTCCCGATCGTGCGCCGCCCACCGACCCAGCCCGGGATACCTGTCGTACTGGCCCAGCAGCCTCGGCAACTGCTCGTCACGCACGGTGGCCAGCGGGGTGGCGACGCCCCCGGTGAGGAAACGCATCACCTCGGGGTCGCTGTCCAACTCGACCAGCGCGTCCACGTCGGCCATCGTCAGTCGCCGCAACCGCAGCCGCTCGGTCCCCGCCGGCACACCCGCGCCATCGTCACCCATGGCCCGGATCATCCGCGCCGCCGAAGACCCCGTCGAGCCGTTTACCAGGGCTGGGTGCACCGAAAACCCCGACCGCCGTCGCGGGCGAGGCGGTCGGGTCAGCGCGGAGGCGCGCCCACGAAGAGCCGCCAGGAGTACGCGTCGACAACGAGCACGGGCCCGTCCGAGTCCTTGCTGTCTCGCACCCCGACCACCTCCCCAAGATTCGTCGCCACCTCGACGCAGTTGGCGTCCTGGTTGCTGCGGCTGCTCTTGCGCCATTGAGCACCGGTCAACTCCACGACTCGGCCACCTCGTTCATCAACTCGATTGACGCCTGCGGGGGCAGAGCTTCGCCCAGGGTAGCCTCCCAAACCCGCTGCAACCGCAACAGATCCTTCGGCTGGTCCAGTTCCTGGCCGCGGACCTGACAGTCCAGGTAGGCCACCTCCGTGCCGTCGGGCAGGGCTGCGAGCGCGAACTGCCCGCCGAGCCCCGGATACTCCTCGGCCGATCGCGGCACCACGTGCAGCCGGACCCGAGGATGCCCGGTGGCGATGCCGGCCAGGTGCAGCGTCTGGTCACGCATCACCTTCCGCCCGCCCACCCGTCGCCGCAGCACCGCCTCGTCCAGCACCGCCACGATCTGCGGTGCACGTTCGCTGTGCAACACATCCTGACGCTCCATCCGGGCGGCCAGTCGCCGGTCGACCTCTTCTGGGGCGAGCAGGCCTCCCGCCTCGAAGACCGCCCGCGCGTAGGCCTCCGTCTGGAACAGTCCGGGCACGTAGCGAGGCTCATACCACCGGAGTGTGCGCGCCTGCTCGAAGATCGCCTGCCAGCCGCGTAGCCAGGGCTGCGCCCGGTCCAGGCTGACCAGTTCGGTGGACATCCGACCGAAGAGGCCGCCGGTGTCCAGGGCGCGGTCGACGAGTTCCAGGTACTTGGCGGTGGGCGGCTGCTGCCCCAGCTCGACGGCGCTGACCATCGACGCCGAGTAGTTGACCGCCTTGGCCAGCTCGTCCTGACTCCAGCCGCGCCGAGCCCGCGCCCGCCGCAGCTCCGCAATCAGGAACGCCGCCGCCGTCATCTGTCCATCGGCCATACCGTGCCCGCCCTCCACCCCGCCGACGATCATCTCCAGCCGGCCGCCAGCGACGCTGCCACCCAGAACAGGGCGACTATGACGACGCGGCCAAACCCTTCCGACCGTAGTCGCCTGATCACCAGACTGTGAAGCGCGGCACCGCTCCCCGTCCCCCGGGATCTGCCGGCGCCGCACGGGACCGCCCGCTCCCCCGTGCCGGGCGGTCCCACCTCCCAGCCAGCCCGGCGGGAGTGCACCCCCGGAACAGCGGAGGTGATGCCACAAACGAGTCAGCTCCAAAGCATCCGCCCAAGACATCCTCCGACCACGCCCACCACCCCGACCCGAGACGCCCACCCCGACCCGGAACACGCCAGCCTCCCCGGACGACCGAGGCGCTGCCGGCAGCGACCTCCGCCACCGCCAGGGAGAGACCCGAGGCAAGGTCGTGCTCGATCGTGGAAACAGTCAGGCCCTGACCTGCGGAAGCCGTTACATCCAGGACAACGCCGCCGCGTTGGGCGGAACCGCTGCGACCTGACTCTGCTCCGCGATCTTGCATTCTCTGCCCCGACGCAAGGGGCATATCCACCCATGTCGACAGCAGAAACTGCAAGATCGGCGCGGTCCAGGATCGAGCGCGATCTTGGCGCGGGTCGGCGCAGCGCCCTGGCCGTGCCCGGTCGCCCGACTCACCCCGCACGACGGCCCCTACCCCGCCGCGCTCTTCGCCCGCTTCCTCGGTTGGCTAGACCACGGCACCTACCCTGACCAGGGCAGGCTGCGGCAGGGTGGGGCCGGGCAGGACGGGGGTCAGGGGTGGGTCATCCGGAGCAGGTCCAACGTCTCGTCCAGCTGGGTCTCGGTGAGCTTGCCGGAGTCGACGTGGCCCCGGGAGATGACCACCTCGCGGATCGAGGTCTGCTTGGCCAGCGCCTCCTTGGCGATCGACGCGGCCTCGTCGTACCCCAGGTAGCGGTTGAGTGGGGTGACGATCGACGGTGAGCCCTCGGCGTACGCCAGGCAGACCTCGGCGTCCGCGACCAGGCCGACCACCAGCCGGTCGGCGAAGAGCCGGCTCACCGCGGAGAGCAGCCGGATCGACTCCAGCAGGTTGCGGCCCATCACCGGGAGCATCACGTTCAGCTCGAAGTCGCCCTGGGAGCCGGCGAAGCCGACGGTCGCGTCGTTGCCGATCACCTGGGCGCAGACCTGCCGCATCGCCTCGGCGACCACAGGGTTGACCTTGCCCGGCATGATCGACGAGCCGGGCTGGAGGTCCGGGATGCGCAGCTCGCGCAGGCCGGCGCGAGGGCCGGAGCCCATCCAGCGGATGTCGTTGGCGATTTTGTAGAGGCCGATCGCCACGGTTCGCAGCTGCCCGGAGGTCTCCACCAGCGCGTCCCGCGCGCCCTGCGCCTCGAAGTGGTTACGCGCCTCGCTCAGCGGCAACCCGGTCGACTCGCGCAGCTTCTCGATCACGGCGGCGGCGAAGCCGAGCGGGGTGTTGATCCCGGTGCCGACGGCGGTGCCGCCCAGCGGCAGCTCGGCCAGTCGGGGCAGCGCGCCCTCCAGCCGTTCGACCCCGTAGCGGACCTGGGCGGCGTACCCGCCGAACTCCTGGCCGAGGGTCACCGGGGTGGCGTCCATCAGGTGGGTACGCCCGGCCTTGACCACCGTCTCGAACTCGGCGGCCTTGGCCTCCAACGCCGACGCCAGGTGGGCCAGCGACGGCAGCAGGTCTTCGACGATGAACTGGGTGGCCGCCAGATGAATCGAGGACGGGAAGACGTCGTTGCTCGACTGGGAGGCGTTGACGTGGTCGTTCGGGTGCACCGGCGAGCCAAGCTCCCGGCTGGCCAGGGTCGCGATCACCTCGTTGGTGTTCATGTTCGACGAGGTGCCGGAGCCGGTCTGGAACACGTCCACCGGGAACTGGTCGTCGTAACCACCGTCGGCAACGTGCGCGGCGGCGGCGGCTATCGCGGCGGCCACGTTGGCGTCGATCACGCCCAGCTCGCCGTTGACCTCGGCCGCCGCGCCCTTGATCTGGGCGAGGGCCTTGATCTGGGCCGGTTCGAGGCCCCGGCCGGAAATCGGGAAGTTCTGCACCGCGCGCTGGGTCTGCGCCCGCCACAGCGCCTCGGCGGGCACCTCCACCTCGCCCATCGAGTCGCGTTCGATGCGGTAACCGGTCGCCTCTGGAGTCGTCACGCGTACCATCCTGCCGCGCCCGTGGCCGACTCGCAGATGATCCGTCAGCCCAACTCGGTGAGCAGCCGTTCCACCTCGTGCTGGTCCGGCGACTCGATCTGCCGGAACAGGGCCAGCGCCCGGGTCAGGTGCGCCCGCGCCGCCGCCGGATCGGTCGCCAGCAAACAGCGGGCGATGCCCTCCAGCGCCCGACCCTGCTCGTGTAGGGAACCCAGCCCGGTGGCGTCGACGAGCACCCGACGATGCAGGTCGAGCGCGCTGCTCACATCCCCCTGATCCAGGATGGCTCGGGCCAGCAGGTTGCGCGAGCCGCACTGGCCGATGCGATCTCCCGCCTCGGTCATCGCGACCAGCGCCGCACGGTGCAGGTCAGCGGCCTCTTCCGGACGGCCGGCCTCCCGTTCCATCATCCCGATCTCGTTGAGCACCTCACCCTCACCGAACCGGGCGCCCATCTGGCGCTTGAAGCGCAGCGCCACCCGCAGCAACCGTGCGGCCGGCACCACGTCGCCCATCCGATGCCGGACCATCCCGAGGTGCCCGAGGGCATTGCCGAGCCGCCGTGTGTCGCCGACCTCGCGGGCGATCCCCAGGTGCCGCCGAGCGGTGCGCAGCGCCTCGTCGTGCCGTCCCCAGAGCAGCAGGGTGATCGTCAGGTTGTTGAGTTCGTTCGCCAGCGCCGTCGTGTCCCGCATCCGCGTCGCCAGCGCCCGAGCAGCGTCGTAGGACTCGCGAGCCCGGCGGAACTGAAAGTTGGCCGCGTACGCGGTGCCCAGGTTGCCCAGGGTGTTGCGGTATTCGTAGCGCAGACCCAGGCGGCGGAAGATGTCGAGTGATCTCTCCATCACCCGGATCGCCGTGGGGAAATCACCCAGCCGGTAATGGGCCGAGGCGAGATAGTTGAGCATCATCCCCACCGCCCTGTCGTCACCCAACTCCTCGGCGGCGCGCAGGCCGATGGTGTGTGTCTCAATCAGTTCATCCAGTCGACCGCCCTCGAACTGCGCGTGCCAGCAGGCCCTCGCCAACTGCCAGCAGTAGCGGAGAAACCCCTCGGTCTCCGCCAACCGGACCAGGGCTGTCCATGCGGCCAGGTTCTCGTCGAGCCAGGCCCGACCCTGTTCGGCGACGAGCATGACCAGGTCAGGACGGAGCGGCTCCCCCACCACGATCAGCGAGCGGAGCGCGGAGAGTTCCCTCTCGCGGGCGATCGCCGTGGCGACGTGCAGGTGGTGATCGAGCAGACGCTCGATGCCGCCCCGTCGCTCGACCGTCCGCTCCGGCTCGGCCACCAGCGTCCGCGCGTACTCCCGGACCAGGTCGTGCAACCGGTACCGGCCCGCCTCCGCCTCCTCCACCAGGTGCGCGTCGACCAACTCGTCCAGCAGGTCCTGGGCCTCGGGTAGGGACAGCTCGGCCAGTACTGCGGTGACCGAGTTGTCGAACCGTACTCCCGGGTGCAGGCCCAGCAACCGGAACGCACGCTGCGCGACCGGGGACACCTGGGCGTACGACAGGGCGAAGGCCCGACCGACCGACCGCTCCCCCGCTTCGAACTCGGCCAACGGATCCGGCCGGCTGCTCAGCCGCTCGGCCAGGTCGGCGATGCGCCAACGGGTTCGGTGCGCCAGTCGGGCACCGGCCAGCCGGATGGCCAGCGGCAGGTGTCCGCAGCGTCGGACGACCTCGGTGGCCGCCTCCGGCTCCGCCGCCACCCGGGCCACGCCGACGACCTGCCCGAGCAACTCGACCGCCTCGTCGCTGTCGAGCACGGGCAGCGACGAGGGCCGCCCCTCGTCCACCCCGACCAGCCGGCGGCGGCTGGTGATCAGGATCAGGCAGTGCGAGCCGTTGGGCAGCAGCGGTGTCACCTGGTCGGCGGTCGCCGCGTTGTCGAGCACCAGCAGGGCCCGTCGACCGGCAAGCTCGCTACGCCAGAGCGCCAACCGGTCGTCCTGGCTCGTCGGCACCCTCTCGGCGGGCACACCGAGCTGCCGCAGGAGCGTGGCGACCGCCGCGGCCGGCGTCAACGGGGTGCGCTCACTGTGCCCGTGCAGGTCGATGTAGAGCTGGGCGTCCGGGTAGTCGTCCGCGAGAGCGGTGGCGAGATGCACCGCGAGGGTGGTCTTGCCGCTGCCCGCCATGCCGTCGATGAGCTGGATCCGGGCCCCGGCCTCCACCTCCTTGACCAGGCGGGCCAGCGTCTGCTGCCGGCCGGTGAAGTCGCCGATCGCCCGGGGCAGCGAGCGGACCGGAGCGATCGGCCGCGCTTCCCGACCGGCCAGGGCCAGGTCACCGGCGAGCACCCGCTGGTGCAGCTCCTGCAACTCGGCGCCCGGCTCGATGCCCAGCTCGTCGGCGTAGGTCCGCCGGCCCTCCCGGTAGACCGCGAGCGCGTCGGCCTGCCGTCCGACCGAGGACAGTGCCAGCATCAGTTGTCCGCGCAGCCGCTCCCGCACCGGGTGCTGGTCGACGCTTTCGGCGAGTTCGCCGATCAGCTCGGCGGCCCGCCCGAGGCGCAGCTCGACGTCGACGCACTCCTCCAGGGCGGTGAGACGCTGCTCGTCGAGTGCCTGTGCCCGGCGGCGGACGCTCCGGCTCGGGATTCCACCCAGCGCCGGCCCGCGCCACAACGCCAGGGCGGCGCGGAATTCGGCACGCGCGTCGACCAGGCGACCGGCCGTGGCGGCGGCTCGCGCAGCCTCCACGCCCCGGCTGAAGACCTCGGCGTCCAGGTCGGTCGGTGCGGTACGCAGCCCGTACCCCGCCGGGTCGGTGACGATGAGGTCCGGTGCCAGCTCGAGTTCGGTGAACCGGCGACGCAGCCGCGACACGCAGGTCTGCAACTGCGCCCGGGCGGTGGCCGGCGGGCGGTCCTCCCACACCGCGTCGACCAGTTCGTCGAGCGGCACGAGCCGGCCGGCCCGCAACAAGAGCATGGCGAGCACGATCCGGTCGCGCCCGGCGGTGACAGTGGACTCGCCACCGCCCACCCGCAGGGGCCCCAGGATCCCGAACCGCATCTGCTCTCCCGCATCAGTGGTGCAACTTCCAGCAGAGTAGTCCGGCGGTAACAGACCGCCTCGGCCAGGCGATAGTGATCTGAGAGCGGATCGACAGCGGTGCGCAGCACACTCATTGCGAGTTGTCGGTGACGGCATCCGACGGGGGCGGTGCGCCCGTCCCACCCCAGGGGGCGGGCGTACCGATGTCGGCAGAGCACGGGCGACAGAGCGGGCGCCGGGCGAGTTCGCCCGGCGCCCGTTGGCGTACCTGTGGGGTCAGCGGCGGCCGACGGTGAGCACCGGCTTGGTGACCTCGGCGAAGAAGTCGTTGCCCTTGTCGTCGACCACGATGAAGGCGGGGAAGTCCTCCACCTCGATCTTCCAGACCGCCTCCATGCCCAGCTCCGCGTATTCGAGCACCTCGACGTGCTTGATGCAGTCCTGGGCGAGGCGGGCCGCGGGGCCGCCGATCGAGCCGAGGTAGAAGCCGCCGTGCTGCTGGCAGGAGCGGGTCACCTGACCCGACCGGTTGCCCTTGGCCAGCATCACCTGGGAGCCGCCGGCGGCCTGGAACTTCTCCACGTAGGCGTCCATCCGGCCGGCGGTGGTCGGGCCGAACGAGCCGGACGCGTAACCCTCGGGGGTCTTCGCCGGGCCGGCGTAGTAGACCGCGTGGTCACGCAGGTACTGCGGCATCGGCTCACCGGCGTCCAACCGCTCGGCGATCTTGGCGTGCGCGATGTCCCGGGCGACCACGAGCGGCCCGGAGAGCGAGAGGCGCGTCTTCACCGGGTACTTCGACAGCTCGGCGCGGATCTCGTCCATCGGTCGGTTCAGGTCGACCCGGACCACCAGCTCGGCGTCGAGCGAATCGTCGGTGACGTCGGGCAGGAACCGCGCCGGGTCGGTTTCGAGCCGCTCCAGCCACACGCCCGACGGGGTGATCTTCGCGACGGCCTGGCGGTCCGCAGAGCAGGAGACGGCGATCGCCACCGGGCAGGACGCACCGTGCCGGGGCAACCGCACCACCCGTACGTCGTGGCAGAAGTACCGCCCACCGAACTGCGCGCCGATGCCGAAGTTGCGGGTCAGCTCCAGCACCTCCGCCTCCAGCTCCAGGTCGCGGAAGCCGTGCGCGCTCATCGAACCGGCGGTCGGCAGCGCGTCAAGATACTTGGCGCTGGCGTACTTCGCGGTCTTCAGCGCGTACTCGGCGGAGGTGCCGCCGATGACGATGGCCAGGTGGTACGGCGGGCAGGCGGCGGTGCCGATCAGCCGCAGCTTCTCCTCCAGGAACTGCATCATCCGGGTTGGATTGAGCAGCGCCTTCGTCTCCTGGTAGAGGTACGACTTGTTTGCCGAGCCACCGCCCTTGGCCATGAAGAGGAACTTGTACGCGTCGGGGTGCCCGTCCGGGTCCTCGGCGTACAGGTCCACCTGGGCGGGCAGGTTGCTGCCGGTGTTCCGCTCGTCCCACATGGTCAACGGGGCGAGCTGGGAGTAGCGCAGATTGAGCTTGGTGTACGCCTGGTAGACGCCCCGGGAGATGGCCTCCGCGTCGGCACCGTCGGTCAGCACGTGCCGACCGCGTTTGCCCATCACGATGGCGGTGCCGGTGTCCTGGCACATTGGCAGGACACCGCCGGCGGCGATGTTGGCGTTGCGCAGCAGGTCCAGCGCGACGAACCGGTCGTTCGGCGAGGCGGCCGGGTCGTCGATGATCGCCCGGAGCTGCGCCAGGTGCGCGGGGCGCAGGAAGTGCGCGATGTCGTGCATCGCCTCGGCGGTCAGCGCGGTGAGCGCGGCCGGCTCCACGGTGAGGAACCGACGGCCTCCCGGGCCGTGTACGACGTCCACGCCCTCGTCGGTGACCAGGCGATAGTCCGTCTGGTCGGGGCCGGTCGGCAGCAGAGGGGCGTACGAGAATGCGGCGGCACTGCTCATGAGCGGCAAGCCTAGGGCAGACCGGTCGATCACTCCCACCCGCCGGGCGGGTCCTGGGACGCCGCTCTCATCCAGCGGGCGTGCCGGGCCCGGCCGCCGTCCGGATCATCGGGCGAACCCACCCGCTCAGCCGTCCTTGCCGCCGCCGGGGTCGGGGCAGAGTTCCCCCTTCGGCCCGCAGTCGCCGTCGTTCGGCCCGCCCGGGCCGGGGCCGCCCGGCCCGGGATTCCCACCGTCGCTGGGGGGTCGGGTGGGCGAGCTTCCGGACGCGCCGAAGCGGACGTACCCGATCTCCCGCCCCTCACCGATGATCATGCCCTGCGACCCGACGGCGAGGGCGTTCGCCGAGGTGCGCAGGACGGCCAACTCTCGGCCGGTGCGCGGATCCAGCGCCGCCAGCCGGGACGGCTTCTCGTCGGCCACCACCGCCGCGTACGGGGTGAGCGCGGCCCCGGCCTTGCCGCTGGCCTGTCGCGTCCAGAGCACCTTCTCGGTGCCCAGCTCACGGGCGATGACCGAGCGTTTGTCGGCGGCCCGGAACACCGCCGAACGGTCGTCCACCGCGATCAACTTTGTGCCCGGCTCACCGACCCAGAGCAGCCGGCCGTCGTACCCGTCGATGACCGCCTCGCGGCCGTCCGGGGCGACGCCGATCAGCACGTTCCGCGCACCCTGCGGGTCCTCGCGTTGCACGCAGCCGGCGGAGTCGGCGGTACGCAGGTTGATGCCGGCCCGCTGCCAGGCCTCCTGCCCGGTCGCCGAGTCCCGGGCGGAGATGGCGAAGTAACAGGTGCCGTCCTGGGATCGGGCAGCGATCCGCAGCAGCCGACCGCCCACCACGGAGAGCCGCTCCTCCCGGCCGGGCTCGACGTTCTGCAGCACCCGGCCGGTGGCGGTGTCGACCACGTGGACCCGACCGTCGACCGGGAAGCCGAGCAGCGGTGGCGCGGCCTCCGCCCCGACCACGCCGTCGTCGATCCGGGTGGCGGTGAGCCGGCGGGTGCCGCGCAGGCCGGGATTATCGGCGAGCAGGCCGCTGTGGACCCCGGGCAGGAAGGCCGTCCAGAGCGGTGCCGTGCCACGCGGGTCCCAGGCGCTCAGGGTGCAGTCGGTGGCGTCCGTGCACCTGGCGTCGAGGAGCAGGTTGCGGTACGTCCAGACGGCTACCGCGTCGTCGTCACGCCGCCGGGTCACCCCGGTCGTCGGGTCGAGCAGTTCGTACCCCTTGACCAGGAGCTTGCCCACGGCCACGACCGGGTCCCGGTCGCCGCCGGCGACCGCCGCCCAGTCGGCCTTGCGCTCCCAGAGCTGGGCGCCGGTGGCCAGGCTGCGAGCCTCGACCCGGGTGCGCTGCTCGACCACGACGGCGTCGCCGGCGATGGTCACGCTGCGCGGAGTGCCGCCGACCCGTTGCTGCCAGACCACGTCGGGCTCGGAGATGGGTTCGCTGCGGTCCACCCAGTCCCACAGGCCGGGGAACGGATTCCACACGCCGGTGGCGGCGAGCGCGACGACCACGGCGAGGCCGAGCAGCAGCCCACCACGCACGCTCCCCTTCGCCACCCGCACACCGTAGCCACGATCACGGATCTTCCGTACGCCCGCGCCGCCGTGTCGCCGCGCTTTCTGCGCTCGGAGGTGTTACAGCACTCTTCCCTCGGCCCGAACAGCGCTTCGCACCAGCGGAAGCGTGCGGTAGGGAATCTGCTCGGCCAACGCGATGATCGTCGAGGCGCGGGTGATGCCGGCGGACGAGACGATCTGGTCGATGACCCGTTGCAGGTCGGTGTTGGAACGGGCCACGATCCGGCAGAGCAGGTCGCTGGAGCCGGTGATGGTGTGCGCCTCCAACACCTCGGGGATGGCGGCGAGGTGAGCGGTGACCGGGTCGTGGCCGTGCCGCTGACTGATCTCCAGGGTGACGAAGCTGGTCACCCCGAACCCGATGGCGGCCGGCGCGATCTCGGGGCCGAAGCCCTCGATGACCCGCCGCTCGACGAGCTTGTCCAGCCTCGCCTGCACGGTGCCCCGGGCCACCCCGAGCCGCCGGGAGCACTCCAGCACCCCGATCCGCGGCTCCTCGGCGAGCAGTTCGATCAAGCGCACGTCGAGCGCGTCGAGCTGTACATTCTGCTCACCATTCATGAGTGAACACCATACCGAATGCGCAACCTGACCAGCATTTCTGCCAACAGTTGCCCACTCGATGCCGGGGCAGCGATCCTCGCCACAAGAACCGACCACGGCGGCCCACAAGGCCGGCCGGTACGCGAGGGAGCCCACCATGACCCAGGCGATCGACCGACCCCAGTCGACCGAGGACGTCGACGTCGACCGGCTCGTCGGCGCTGTCGACCACGACATCAGCCACGACCCGTTCCCGGTCCGGGGCCTCGACCACGTGCACTTCCTGGTCGGCAACGCCAAGCAGGCCGCCCACTACTACTCCACCGCCTTCGGCATGACCTGCGTGGCGTACCGCGGCCCCGAGCAGGGCTACCGGGACCACGCCCAGTACGTGCTGACCAGCGGCTCGGCCCGGTTCGTGCTGACCGGCGCGGTGCGCCCGGACGCCGACGGCGCCGAGCACGTGGCCCGGCACAGCGACGGGATCAGCGACATCGCGCTGGAGGTCCCGAACGTGGACACCGCGTACGCGCACGCCATCGCGCAGGGCGCCGCCAGCGTCGTCGAGCCGCACGAGGTGACCGACGAGCACGGCACCGTCCGGATGGCCGCCATCGCCGCGTACGGCGACACCCGGCACACGCTGGTCGACCGGTCCCGCTACAGCGGCCCGTTCCTGCCCGGCTTCGTGGCCCGGGGCCCGATCGTGGACCGGCAGCCGATGATCGACGCCGGCATCCAGCCGAAGCGCTTCTTCCAGGCCGTCGACCACGTGGTCGGCAACGTGGAGCTGGGCCGGATGGACGAGTGGGTCGAGTTCTACAAGCGGGTCATGGGCTTCTCCAACATGGCGGAGTTCGTCGGCGACGACATCGCCACCGACTACTCGGCGCTGATGAGCAAGGTCGTGGCGAACGGCACCCGCAAGGTGAAGTTCCCGCTCAACGAGCCGGCGATCGCCCGCAAGAAGTCCCAGATCGACGAGTACCTGGAGTTCTACCAGGGCCCGGGCGCGCAGCACATCGCCGTCGCCACCAACGACATCCTTGCCAGCGTCGACGCGATGCGCGCTGCCGGTCTGGAGTTCCTGGACACCCCGGACTCGTACTACGACGACCCGGAGCTGCGCGAGCGGATCGGCAAGGTGCGGGTGCCGATCGAGGAGCTGAAGGCCCGCAAGATCCTGGTCGACCGGGACGAGGACGGCTACCTGCTGCAGATCTTCACCAAGCCGGTGCAGGACCGTCCCACTGTCTTCTTCGAGCTGATCGAGCGGCACGGCTCGCTGGGCTTCGGCAAGGGCAACTTCAAGGCGCTCTTCCAGGCTATCGAGCGGGAGCAGGAAGCCCGCGGCAACCTGTAACACTTGCGAGCGTGACGCAACCTCCGTCGTACCCGACGCCGCCGGCCGGTGGGCCCCGACCCACCGCCGGCGGCTTCGCGCCGCAGCCCGGCCCACACCCCCACGGGTACGCCGCGCCGCCGCAGTACGCCCCACCCGGGTACGCCCCACCGCAGTGGCATGCTGGCCCACCCGGCCCGCTGCCCCCGCAGCTGAGCCCGAGTGGTCAGCCGCTGGCCAGCTTCACCGACCGGCTGCTGGCCTGGCTGATCGACACGGCGCTGGCGAGCGCGGTGTCGCTTGCGTTGTTCAGCCCGTTCTTCCTCATCCTCTGGTGGCGGATGTTCACCGAGATGACGCAGACCAACCCCGACGGGACTTTCGTGGAACCCGAGCCGGGCACCTTCTTCGTCGATTTCTTCCTGCCGATCCTGCTGCTCCAGCTCGGGCTCCTCGTCCTGATGCTCGGGTTCTACTGGCTTTACCACGTGGAGTACCTCAAGCGCGGCGGTCAGACGCTCGGCAAGAAGGTGATGAAGCTGCGTGTGGTGCCGTTCGATCCGACCCACACCCTGGACCGGCGGATGGCTGGCCGGCGATGGCTCGTGCAGTACCTGGCGGCTTCACTGGTACCCGGGATCAGCTACGCCGACGGGTTCTGGCAGCTCTGGGACAAGCCGTGGCAGCAGTGCCTCCATGACAAGTTCGCTGCGACGGTCGTCGTTAAGGTGTCTTCGTGAGCGTTCAACCTGGCTGGTATGTCGACCCCGCCGACACTGAGACCCGACGGTACTGGGACGGCGAGGGCTGGCTGGGTGCGCCCATTCCTGTCGACGCCACCCCTCCGGACGGCCCACCGCCGCCCGAGCCACCGCCCGCGCCGGTCACCCCGGCCGCGCCCGCGGCGTCGACGACCCCCGACTCGGCGACTGGCGCGCCGGGCTGGTCGCCCCAGCAGGGCCCACCCCCTGGGTACGGCCCGCAACCGGGACACGGCCCGGGCTGGGGACCACAGGCCGGCCCTCCCGGCTGGGGTCCGCAGGGCGGTCCGCCGGGCTGGACCCCGCCGGGTGCCCCTCCCGGCTGGGCGCCACCGGCCGGTCACCCCGGCTGGCCCGGACGACCGCTGGAGCCGCGACCGCACGGCCTCAGGCTGGCCGGCTACGGCCGCAGGTTGGTCGCCCGGCTGATCGACTTCGGCCTCGTCTTCGCACTGAACGTGGTTGTCAACGGCTGGTTCGTCTGGCGCTGGGCGCAGGAGTGGGCGCCGTACTGGCAGGAGGTCTTCCGGCGCGCGTCGCGCGGCGACACCTCCGCCGACGGCCTGCCGATCCCCAGTGAGCAGGCCAATTCCCTGCTGGTGGCGATCCTGCTGATCGCCACCGCGCTCTGGCTGGCGTACGAGGTGCCGACAATGGCCTCCGGCGGGCAGACCGTCGGCAAGCGGGTGATGCGGATCCGGGCGGTGCCGATGGCCGCCGACCAGCCGCTGGGCGTCCGCCGGGCGCTGAGCCGGTGGAGCACGCTGGGCCTGCCGACTCTGCTCTGGTACTGCGCCGGGCTCGGCCTGGTGCTGCAACTCGTCGACGCTCTCTCCCCCCTCTTCGACCACCCCCTGCGCCAGGCGCTGCACGACAAGCGCGCGCAGACGGTGGTCGTCGAAGTCCCCCACCAGACCGAAACCGCCCCCTCGAACGACCGTAACCAGCCCCCGGGAGACACCCCATGACCGACTCCGGACGTCACCAGCCGGCGCTGCGGCTGACCCGCGTCGACCTGGACGCACTGCCCAGCTACGTGCCGGGGCGCAGCCCCGCCGACCTGGCCCGGGAGTTGGGCCTGCCGGAGGCCATCAAGCTGGCCAGCAACGAGGTGCCGTACGGGCCACTGCCCGGCGTTGTGGAGGCGGTCACCGAGGCGATCACCACCTCGCACCGCTACCCGGACATGGGTGTGGTCGCGCTGCGGGACGCGCTGGCCCAGCGGTACGGGGTGGACGCCGATCGGATCGCCACCGGCTGCGGTTCGGTGGCGCTGGCCGAGCACCTCGTGCGTGCCACCTGCCTGCCCGGCGACGAGGCGCTCTACTCGTGGCGGTCCTTCGAGGCGTACCCGATCATCGTGGCGACCAGCGGCGCGACCAGCGTGCGGGTGCCCAACGACGCCGGGCACGGGCACGACCTGGCGGCGATGGCCGCGGCGGTGACCGACCGGACCCGGGTGATCTTCGTCTGCAACCCGAACAACCCCACGGGTACGGCGGTGCGCCGGGCCGAGCTGGACCGGTTCCTCGACGCGGTGCCGGACGACGTGCTGGTGGTGATCGACGAGGCGTACCGGGAGTTCGTCACCGACACGGAGGTGCCGGACGGTCTCGACTACCTGGACCGGCCGAACGTGGCGGTGTTGCGCACGCTGTCGAAGGCGTGGGGGCTCGCCGGGCTGCGGATGGGCTGGCTGGTTGCCCAGCCGGTGGTGGCGGCCGCCATCCGTAAGGTGGCGACCCCGTTCTCCAGCAGCACGGCAGCTCAGGCCGGGGCGCTCGCCGCGCTGACCCAGGTGGCGGAGATGGAGCGCCGCTGCGCCCTGGTCGTCGCCGAGCGGGACCGGGTCACCGAGGCGCTGCGCAAGTTCGTGCCCGAGGTGCCGACCAGCCAGGCCAACTTCGTCTGGCTGCCGCTGGGCGAGCGGGCGGTGGCGTTCGGCAAGGCGTGCGAGGCGCGCGGGGTGATCGTGCGGCCGTTCGCCGGGGACGGGGTCCGGGTCACCATCGGCACCCCGGCCGAGAACGACGCGTTCCTGGCGGCTGCGGAGGCGGCGCTGACCTGAGCACTGATGGATCACCTGTGACCAAGTAGTGACGGCTGCGGTCTTTGTCCGGTTTTATGCCTGATTTGCCCTATCTTTCGAAGTAGCCAGACGTGCCGAGGATCGCGTCGGCTCACTTCGAGAACGGGGTAAAACACAGTGCGTACTGCCAAGATCTGTCTTGCCGGGGCGGCCGCCGCGGCGATGGTGGGCTTCCTCGCGGCACCGGCCGCCGCCGCCCCCACGGATGACACGACGGCCACCTTCGAGGTGCTCGCCGGCACCCTCGACATCGTCGCGCCGGCCACCGCCGACCTCGGTGACGGTGCCCCCGGTAGCGTCATCACCGGCCAACTCGGCGTCGTGACGGTCACCGACTCCCGAGGTTCCGCTGACGCCTCCTGGGTCGCCTCGGTGACCGCGAGCGTCTTCCAGACCGGCGGCGGCTCACCACCCGAGACGGTCCTTCCGTCTGAGATCGACTACTGGTCCGGCCCGGCGACGGCGACCACCGGTGACGGCACCTTCACGCCGGGGCAGGCCACCGCCGGCGACGCCGACCCGCTGGACAGCGTCACCCCGCTCACCGCGTTCACCCACGCCGGCGGCACCGGCGGCAACACCGCCGCCTGGAACCCCACCCTGGACGTCAACGTCCCGCTGGACAGCATCGCGGGCGTCTACACCGGCACGGTGACACATTCGGTGGCGTAGCCCCCGGGGGCGGTCGACCATCGCGGTCGCGCTCGCCCTGTTCTGCCTCGCCGGTCCGGGTCTGTCGACCCGGGCCGGCGCGGTCGAACCGGAGGCGGGATCGGACGACGGCACCATCGGGATCCGGTTGCTGGAAGCCCCGACCGAGCGCCGCACCGACCCCAGGGCGCTGCGCTACATCGTCGACCACCTACCGCCGGGCGCCACCATCAAGCGACAACTGCTGATCGTCAACCGCACCGACCAGACCCGTCGGGTCGACGTGTACCCGGCAGCCGCAACCCTGGAGGGTGGGGCGTTCCGCTTCGGCGAGGGGCGCGCCGAGAACGAGCTGACCTCCTGGGTCAGCCTCGACGAGCGCTCCGTGGAGCTGGGACCGCGGGGCGAGGCTCGGGTCCAGGCGACCATCGCGGTGCCGCCGCCCGCCTCCCGCGGCGAGCGGTACGGGGTGGTCTGGGCGTCCACCGCGTCAACTCCCCGGGCCGGCGGCGAGATCACTCAGGTCCACCGGGTCGGGGTCCGGATATACCTTGATATCGGCCCCGGCGGCGAACCCGCCTCCGACTTCTCGATCGGCGAGGTACGCCCGGCCCGCAGCCCCGAGGGCGAACCGTCGCTGACCGTCCAGGTCACCAACACCGGAGGCCGTGCCATCGACCTGACCGGCGCGGTCAGCCTGAGCGATGGTCCGGCCGGCAGCCGGGCCGGCCCGTTTCCGGTCGGTCAGGGCGTCACACTGGCGCCGGGCGCGTCCGGGCAGGTCATCGCCCGATTCCCGGTCACGCTGCCGAACGGCCCCTGGAAGGCAGAGGTGAACCTGGAGAGCGGCCTGGTGAAGCGGAGCCTCACCGCGCAGATCACGTTCCCAGACGCTGGTCAGGTCGGGAAACGGGGCAGTGTCGTCTCCCGGATCTTCTCCGGGTGGACTGCGGCGGCGGCCGTCGCGGGCCTGCTGCTGGTGGTCGGCCTCGCCATCCTGGGCCGTCGTTCCCGCCGGTCCGGTCGACCTCCCGCCGGCCGCCCGAGGGAGCGCACCCCGGCCGGGCATTGATTCGGGCGGGGCAGTCCGACCGCCGGCTCGGGCCGGGCCCGTCAGTCCGGCCGGCTCCGGCCGGGCCCGTCAGCTCAGCCGGCGGCGGCGGACGGCGAACCACCCGGCGACGATCAGGGCTGCGCCCAGCATCGCGAGAAGCAGCGCCGACCCGCCCGACCCGGTGACCGGCAACTCACCGCCGTGACTGGGTGTGGGTTGGGGCGGTGCCGTCGGTGTGGACGTGGGCGGCGGCTGAGTCGGGGTCGGCGTCGCCGGGAGGATCTCGAACGTCACGCCGCCCGCCGACGGCTCGGCCCGGACGGCGCCGAACCCGCGCGCCGGGGCAGGGTCCGCGGCGGCCAGCACCGGCGACACCGCCAACGTCAGGCTCGCGGCGGCGGCGAGTGCGCCGCCCACGAGGTAGTTGGCTGCCGTCCTGGCCATGCGCCGACCCCTTCCACCGGAAACCTGAACCATGAAAAACGTACCCTTTTGCGACAAAGGGATTGGAATGGTTCGGCGTTCCGCTGTCGAAGACGCCACGATCAGGTGGCGGCCAGGATCACCGCCTCGCCGGTGTAGTAGTAGCGCCGGTCGTCGCCAGTCGGGTCGACCGGCTTGCGGAGCCGCTCGACCGCGACGAACCCGTCCTCGGCCGTCACCGCCCCCGGCGCCCAGCCGGTCCCGTCCGAGCCGACGTTGAGCGCGAAGCGGGACAACTGCCGCCCGGTCACCGGATCCAGCGTCACCAGGTCGTTCGTCTCGGTCAGCAGGTGCACCCGGCCAGGTTGCCCGGCCAGCACCCGGGCCGAGCCCAGGCCCGTGGACCGCCACAACTCGGTGCCCGTACGCGCCGATCGACCCACCACGACGCCGTCGAGCACGGCGACGGACTGCTCACCCACCAGCGCGGCGCCGGCCGGGTCCAACGCGGGGGCGGCGACCGGCGAGCCTGCAGTCAACAACCAACCCCGACCGCCCTCGTCACCCGGCCCGGCGGTCCGCAGCCCCAGACAGCCCGACCCGCCGGTACGACAGCCGAGCGGCGTCACCACAAACCCGTCAGGGCCGCCCGGCGGTCGCCAACGCTCCCGTACCTCGCCCGTCGCCGCGTCCCGGAACTCGACAGTGGCCGGCCCGGCGCAGGTGTCCAGACCGATCAACTGCCCGGTGGCGCTGGTGCCGACATCGCTGCGGCACCTGCCGGGCAGCTCGACCCGCCACAACTCCCGGCCGCCGCTCAGCTCGACCCCACGCGCCTGGGCATCCCCGGTCACCACCAGCACGATCCGCCCGTCGGGAAGGTCGGTGAGCTGGAGCCCTGGCGCATCCCAGACGGTCGCCGCCCAGGTACGACGCACCGGTGCCGTGCTCTCGACCGGCTCCGGGCCGTCGGTTCGCCAGAGCACCGCGCCGGTCCGGGCGTCGAGCGCGACGAGCTTCCCGTCGGACCAGCGGCTGACGACAGTGCTGCCGCTGGCCACCACCCCGGTCAGCTCCGCCGGCCACCGCCGGTACGACCAGTACGGGCTGGTCCGGTACCGGCCGTCGACCGGCCGGTCGGCATAGACCTGGCGATGTGCGGCGTACACCCGCAGTCTCCCGTCGACGATCAACGGGGCGACCGGCAACCGACCGATCACTCCGGCAGCCGGTCGGGCCGGGGCCGGATAATCTGCCCGCGCCACAGTGCTCACCTCTGCCGGTGCGAGGACCCGGTGGACGATGACCACGACGGCCGCCGTCGCGAGCAGCGCCGCGACCACGATCGCGAGCCGTCGCCGGCCTCTCGGGAACCCCATGCCGCACCTCCGCCCGGCACCCTACCCAGCGGAGGGGGCCGGACCCCGTTCAGGTCACGGCGAGGGCTGCCCGCTTGGCGCTCAGGCGGCTTCGACGGAGCCGGTGGCACCGGCCGCGACGGCGAGGTCGGCGAGATCACGCCAGAGCGCCGCCTCGACCGCCCGTGCGGCCAGCCCGCCGAGCAGCAGCGCCACCACCCGACCGTACGGGGCGGTCGGCACCGCCTCGTGAGTGACGGTGACCGCCGTGCAACCCCGACGGCGGCGGCGGACCGGCCGCAGGCTCCAGGTGATCCGGTAGTCCGCGCCGGTGCCGGACGAACACAGCACCAGTCGCTGCGGTGCGAGCACCTCGACCACCAGGAACTCCTCGGTCAGCGTGCCGCCGCCCGGCTGGACCCGTTCCTCGCGCCAGGAGGTGCCCGGCCCGAACGAACCCGGGGTGAGCACCTCGATCGGGCCGGCTGCGGTCATCCGGGCCGCGCGGCCCGGCAGGTCTGTCAGCAGACGCCAGACGTCGACAGCGTGCGCCTCGATGATCCCGGTAATCGCCACCGTCGACATGCCACCCTCCCGTGTCCCCGACGGTACGCGGAGTGAGGGCCGGACGGGGCCCCCGGAGCGGAATTTCCGCCACCCGGGAGCCACGCTGTCCGATTGGGCGGTCGCTTCGGCACCGGTCGTCGTCGACCGGCGCCGAAGCGCCGGTCAGCGCTCGAAGCGGCCGGCCCGAATCGCGCCGATGAACGCTGTCCACCCCGGCGGGCTGACCGCGAGTGTGGGACCGGCCTGGTCCTTGGAGTCGCGGACTCCGACCAGACCATGGACGTCGACCAGGTTGTCCGCCACTTCCACGCAGAGCCCCTGGTCGTTTGAGCGGCTGCTGGTACGCCAGACCGCGCCCGCAAGATCGTGCATCGTCGTTACCTCCGTGTGCGTCGGGATTGCCCCACCGCTGTGGCCGGGCAGAGCCCGGCTCGGATTGCGCGGTGTAGCAACGGAATCCGGACGATCAACGGATCAACCAGGGCCGGTGATCGCACAGCCGGTGCGATCACGGGTCCCGTGCACGAGACGGATGGCGGGTGCCCGCTCAGCGGGCCGGACGAACCGTGCCGGATACCTCACCGAGGGCGATGGTGGTGCCGTCCGGGCCGGGCGCGGTGGCCGTGATGGTCACCGTGTCGCCGTCGCTGAGGAAGGTACGGCTCTCGCCGCCCACAGTGACCGGCTCGGCCCCGCCCCAGGTCAGTTCCAGGAAGGAGCCGACCTGTCCTCGGTCCGGGCCGGAGACGGTGCCCGAGGCGTACAGGTCACCGGTCCGCAGCGAAGCCCCGTTCACGGTGAGGTGCGCCAACTGCTGGGCGGGGGTCCAGTACATGGTGGCGAACGGAGGCTCGCTGACCTGGTCGCCGTTCCACTCGACCGCCAGGCGCAGGTCAAGGCCCAGGTGCGGCACGTCCCGCAGGTAGTCCACCACCGGCGGGTCCTGGTCGGGGGCCGGCACAAAGGCGTCGGCGAGGGCGTCCAGCGGCGTCACCCAGGCCGAGACCGAGGTGGCGAACGACTTGCCGAGGAACGGGCCGAGCGGCTGATACTCCCAGGCCTGGATGTCCCGGGCCGACCAGTCGTTGACCAGCACCACCCCGAAGACGTGCTCGGCGAAGTCGTCCACGGACACCCGATCGCCCAACGCGCTGGGTACGCCCACCACGAAGCCCACCTCGGCCTCGATGTCGAGGCGTACCGATGGGCCGGTGACCGGGCCCTCGGCGGAGGCCCGCTGCCCGGTCGGCCGGGTCACCGGCGTGCCGGAGACGACCACGGTGCCGGCCCGCCCGTGGTAGCCAATCGGCAGGTGTTTCCAGTTGGGCAGCAGCGGCGGCTGGCCGGGGCGGAAGATCTGCCCGACGTTCGACGCATGGTGAACGGATGAGTAGAAGTCGACGTAGTCGGCCACCTCGACGGGGAGCAGCAGCTCCACCTCGTCGAGGGGCACCAGCAGTGGCTCCACCGCGTCCCGGTGCGCCGGGTCGGTCAGCAGCTCGCTGATCCGCTGCCGTACCGCCGTCCACTGCGGACGACCCAGGGCCATGAAGTCGTTGAGCACGGGCCGGCACAGCGTGCCGGCGGCCAGCACCAGCTCGGCGACCTCGGCCGCCGCGAGGTCGAAGACCCAGGACCCGATCCGTACGCCGATCCGCGACGGACCCCCGTTCTGCCGGAACACCCCGTACGGCAGGTTCGTCACCCCGTACGGCGAACCGTCGGCGCCGGTCACCCAGGTCATGCGTCGTAGCCCCCGTTCACCAGCCCAAGCCGGATCAGATCGGTCAGTGGTTCCAGGATGCTGCACGAGCCGAAGCCCACCCACAGGGGACGAGGCCCGTCCAGCCGCGCAGTCGTGCGCTCCACCAGGGGGCGCGGGTCGACCACGGTCAGCAGCTCGGCGACGGAGCGCACACCGTCACCGTCGGCGGCGGCCAGGGTCGCGGCCAGCACGTTGGCGTAGCCGTGGTGAGTGAACCCGGTCTCCGGGTCCAGGTGTCGGATCGCCTGGTGCAGCCCGGCGGTGAGCTTGAACGGCAGGCCCCGGTCCCGGCAGGCGCAGATCACAGTGGCCAGTTCGGTCGGGGTGGGGAAGAGTTCGGCGGCCAGGCCGCCGGTGCGGAACTTGGCAGCGATCGGCACCCCGCCGGCCCGCGCGGCGACGAGCGCGTCCAGTGCGCCCATCAGCCCGAAGGTCAGCGGCAGCTCGGCGTAGATGGCCTCCACGCCCGGTAGCGCGTCGGTCAGCCGCAGCAACTCGGCGACGCCGGGCAGCGGGTCCTCGCCGCGCTTGGCGACCGCCACCTCGATCTGACGCGCGGTGACGCCGTCGGGGGCGAGAAACGACAGCGCGAACGGCAGGTTCCCGATCCCGGTGTCACCGATCACGCCGACCACCAGGCCCTCACCCGGGTCGACGAGACCGCTCAGCTCACCGGCGGCCACGTCCGAGGCGGGGATCAGCAGCGGGCCGACCAGGTCGGCGTACCAGGCGGAACGGTGTTGGCGGTGGGCGACCAGGGCGTCGTGCAGCACTGCGCTGCCCGGCGGGAAGACGGCGGCGTCGTCCACCAGGCCGTGGAGGAGTGCTGGCACCTGCGTTGACACGGAACAAGAATGTACGGGACGCTACGAGGAACGGACAACAGTGTCCGACTATCGGACGCCTTCGGCCGGTGAACGGGACATATCGGGAGGCGAGATGCCGTACTACCGCAGCGTCGGCGAGGTGCCGCTCAAGCGCCACACCCAGTTCCGGCAGCCCGACGGCAGTCTCTACGCCGAGGAGCTGATGGGCCAGGAGGGCTTCTCCTCCGACTCGTCCCTGCTCTACCACCGGCACGCGCCCACCGCGATCCTGGCCGCCGACGAGTTCACCCCGCCCGCGTTCACCCGGGCACCGAACCTGCCGCTCAAGCCCCGCCACCTGCGCACCCACGAACTGGGCACCGGCGGTTCCGACCCCATCCTCGGCCGGCAGTACCTGCTCGCCAACGACGACGTACGGATCGGTTACGTCCTCGCCGACCGACCCTCACCGCTGTTCCGCGACGCCACCGGCGACCACTGCCTCTACGTCGAGTCGGGCAACCTGCGGGTCGAGTCCCCGTTCGGGGTGCTGGACGCGGTCGCCGGCGACTACGTCGTCATCCCCACCTCGACCATCCACCGGCTGGTGCCCACCGGCGACCAGCCCGTCCGGTTGCTCGCCGTCGAGGCGTCCGGGCACATCGGCCCACCCAAGCGCTACCTCTCCGTACGCGGCCAGTTCCTGGAGCACTCGCCGTACTGCGAGCGGGACGTCCGCGGTCCCGACGCCCCGCTGCTCGTCGACGGCGAGGAGGTCGAGGTGCTGGTGCGGCACCGGCGCGGCTGGACCCGCTACGTCTACGCCCAGCACCCGTTCGACGTGGTCGGCTGGGACGGGCACCTCTACCCGTGGGCGTTCTCCATCCACGACTTCGAGCCGATCACCGGCCGCATCCACCAGCCCCCGCCGGTGCACCAGACCTTCCAGGGGCCCAACTTCGTCATCTGCTCGTTCGTGCCGCGCAAGGTGGACTACCACCCGCAGTCGATCCCGGTGCCGTACAACCACCACAACGTCGACTCCGACGAGATGCTCTTCTACACCGGGGGCAACTACGAGGCGCGGCGCGGCTCCGGCATCGAGCAGGGCTCGATCTCCCTGCACCCGTCCGGTTTCACCCACGGCCCCCAGCCGGGGGCGGCCGAGCGTTCCATCGGCGCGGACTACTTCGACGAGCTGGCCGTCATGGTCGACACCTTCCGCCCGCTGGATCTCTGCGACGCCGCCAGCTCCTGCGAAGACGAGGCCTACGCCTGGACCTGGGCGCGTCGCGGCTAGCGGATGGCGGTTCTGGTGAATACCGCGAACTCGGCTACCGCCGTGGTGGCGATGGCCAGCACCAGGGGCCACGGGGAGCCGACCATGGCGTACACCAGCAGCAGCAGCGGCGCGGCGGCCACAGCGTAGACGGCCAGGGCCATCGCCCGGTCCGAGTGCAGCAGGGCGGGCAGGACGGTTCGGGTCAGCCCGGGCAGCCGGGCCGCGAGCTGCCAGACGATGATCCCGCCGGTCAGGGCGGCGAGCACCGCCAGGACGCGGGAGAACCCGTCACCCGCCGACGCCGCGAACGCGACAAGCACCGCCGCCACCAACGACCAGCCCGCGCCGTAGAGCACCAGGCGGTGCAGCCCGTACGCGAGGGTTCGGCGCGAGTCGATCCGGCTCGGGCTGACCGTCACCGCCTCGGCGACGTGCTCCAACGCCTCCGACCAGCGGCGCTGCTCCAGCCGCATGACACCCACGTCGTGGCCGGCCTCGCCGATCCGCGGGTCGAGCCGCAGCGCCTCCCGGTAGGCCCGCTCGGCCAGGTCGAACAGGTCCAAGCGGGCGGCGACCAGGCTGAGCACCAGGTGCGCCTGCGGCTCCTGCGGGGCCAACTCGACACCGCGCCAGGCCGCGTTCAGCGCCGGCTGACCGTTGCGGGCGCCGGCCAGGATCGCCGCGGCGCTCCGCTGGGCGTACGCGTCGGCCGGGCCGAGGGTGAGGATCCGATCGGCGGTGGCCGCCGACTCGCCGTAGCGCTCCAGGTCGGCCAGGGCCATGCCCCTGGCGACCAGCGGCGGCAGGGCCTCCGGTGCGGCGGCCACGGCCGTGTCGGCGGCGGTGAGCGCCTCGGCCGGGCGGGCGGCGGCCAGGTGCACCCGGGCCAGCATGGTGAGCGCGTCGACGTCATCCGGTTGGAGGGCCAACCCGTAGGCCAACTCCCCGGCCGCCTCGTCGTAGCGGCCGAGTTCGGCGAGGAGTTGGGCCCGCTGGACGTAGCCGTCGGCGGCGGACTGGTCGGGGGCGGGGTCGCTGGACATCGCGGCGAGCTTAGGCGGCCGGCGCGTCGTACACCAGGGCCACAGCGACCCCGGCCAAGCCTTCTTCACGGCCGGCGAAGCCGAGCCCGTCGGTGGTCGCCGCCGAGACGGTGACCGGGGCGCCGACAGCAGCGGAGAGGACCTCCTGCGCCTCCGCGCGGCGGCGGCCGATCTTGGGGCGGTTGCCGATGACCTGCACGGACACGTTGCCGATCTCCAGGCCGGCGGCGCGCACCCGACGGGCGGTCTCGGTCAGCAGAGTCACCCCGGACGCACCGGCCCACTCCGGCTGGCCCACCCCGAAGGCGGAACCGAGATCACCGAGACCGGCGGCGGAGAGCAGCGCGTTGCAGGCGGCGTGCGCTGCCACGTCGGCGTCCGAGTGCCCGGCGAGGCCGTCCTGGTCGGGCCAGAGCAGCCCGGCCACCCAGCAGGGCCGACCCGGCTCGAACGCGTGCACGTCGGTGCCGATGGCCACCCGGGGAACGATCATGATCAGAGGGTACGCGTCAACCGGCTGCGGCAAGCAGATGCTCGGCCAGAGCCAGGTCGAACGGTCGGGTGATTTTGAGTGCGTACTCCGAGCCGGGCACGCAGCTCACCGCGACGCCCTGCTTCTCGACCAGCCCGGCGTCGTCGGTGAGGGAGTCACCGGCGGCGGCGTGGGCGGCGCTGAGCACGGCCCGACGGAAACCCTGCGGGGTCTGCACCGCACGCAGGGCGGAACGGTCGACGGTGCCGAGCACCACCTCGTCGGCGTCGACTTCCTTGATCGTGTCGACGACCGGCAGGACCGGGATCACCGCGTCACGCCCGCCACGCACCGCCGCCGCGACGGATTCGACCAGCTCAGATGGGGTGAGCGCTCGGGCGGCATCGTGCACCAGGACGATCGTCGGGCCGGCGGGCACCGCGGCCAGCGCGGCGGCCACCGACGCCTGCCGTTCGGCACCGCCGGGCACCACTAGCACCGGGGCGACCGGGGCCAACAACTCGCGGACGGCCTGCACCTCGGTGGCCGGCGCGGCCACCACGATGGTGTGCACCGACGGTGCGGCGGCCAGTCGACGCACGGCGTGCACCAACAGCGGCTCACCGGCGAGCAGGCGCAGCGCCTTGGGTCGGCCGGGGCCGAGTCGTACGCCGGCACCCGCCGCAGGCACGAGGACCGCGACGTCACCGCGCGGATTGAGCTGCGCGGTCACGTCGCGGTCCTCGGTGGTTTCTTCACTACGAAGTGGGTACGACGATGCTGTGCGGACTAGGCCTCGGTGAGGACCTTGTCGAGCAGCGTCTCCGCCTCATCCTTGGTGCTCTTCTCGGCCAGCGCGACCTCGCCGACGAGAATGTCGCGGGCCTTGGCGAGCATCCGCTTCTCGCCCGCAGAGAGGCCCCGCTCCCGCTCCCGGCGCCACAGGTCACGCACGACCTCGGCGACCTTCAGCGGGTTGCCGGAAGCCAGCTTTTCCAGATTGGCCTTGTAACGCCGCGACCAGTTGGTCGGCTCCTCGGTGTGCGGAGCCCGCAGAACGTCGAAGACCTTCCCGAGGCCCTCTTCGCCGACCACCTCGCGGACGCCCACGATCTCGGCGTTCTCGGCCGGCACCCGGACCGTCAGGTCACCCTGCGCGACCCTCAGGACGAGGTATTGCTTAGGCTCGCCCTTGATGACCCGAGTCTCGATTGCCTCGATGAGTGCGGCCCCGTGGTGGGGGTAAACAACGGTCTCGCCGACACTGAAAACCATAGGTTCGAAACCCCTTTCGCTGTGTCTAGGGTAACACGCTCAGGCACCGATGTCTCACCGATGTCCTGACCGTTGGCGCAGCTCAGGGGCCCTGTGAGAGGTCTTGCTTCAGCTTGACAGGCGGTCAAACCGATGGTTCGAACACGCTCCGTAACGCGCAAATGACTGCCCGGTACGGGTGAACAGAACGTCGAGATCAAGGGCTATGCGCTCCTCCCATGGTAGCCCGGCCAGCAGGACCGCGCCCAGATGTAGCGGGAGGAGCCCCTGGTGCGGGACCCTGGAGACCGAGCCGCACTCCGCTCTCGAGACGCTTCCAGGAGGTCCGATGGGCAAGCCGGACGCAGAGGGTCACGGGCCAGCCGACGGCCTGCCCGGCCTACCGCCCGAATGGGGCCGCGTGGTGGTTCCCGACGACGCCTCCGCGCTGGCCGCCGAGGCCGCTCAGGTCCGCCGTGAGCTGCGCCGGGCCAGTGACCTCCCGGGCGGTCACCGGGCCCTGAGTCTGCCGCTGGCGGTCCTGCTGGTGGCGGTCCTCACCACGCTGGCCGGCCTGCTGGTGGTCACCTGGCCCCGCGCCAACCGCGGTGCCGACCGGCCCACTCCGGCCCCCTACGCGCCACCCGCGACCCTCGTCGGCCGGCCGCTGCCCGCACTGGACCTGGTCGACGCGGACGACGCACCCGTGCCACTGCGCGGCCTGCTACCCGCCATGATCATTCTGTTGGACGGCTGCCCCTGCCCGGACCGGGTCACCGACGCCCTGGCGGTCGCGCCCGCCGGCGTCTCCGTGGTCACCGTCACCGGCGGGCGGACGGCCCCAGCCGGGCCCACGATCGAGCGGCAGCCTCGCGCCCTGGCCGACCCCGCCGGAGGCCTGCGTTCGTTCCTGGGCCAGCCGGCCCGCCCCGGCACCGCGACAGCCCTGCTGGTCGACCGGGCCGGCACGGTGACCCGGGTGCTACCCGACCTGGGCACGATCGAGTCCTACCGGAGCGACCTGAGCGCCCTTGCCGCCTGAGCGGCCCTGCTAGCGAGGGGGCAGGGCGACGAGCTGCGCCTCGATGTCGATGGGCCGGTCGACGGCCGACAGCGACACCTGGAACGGCCCGCCACCGGGCAGCACCTCGGCATTGGCGATCATGCCGTCGCAGTCGATGCGCGGCCGGCCGACGATTCCGGCCCCGGTGCTCGTCACGACCATCGTGCCCGGGCGCGTGCACCGGTACTGGAGCAGGTAGCGCGCACCGTGGTTGCCGGCCTGCCGGGTCACTTCCTGGCCAGGGGCGAGGCCCCGCTGCTCCCGCCAGATCGTCTCCTGGAACGGGGGCAGGTCACCCCCGGAGAAGAGCACCCCGGGGTCGCCCTCGATGTCGGTGATCGAGCCCGTCGCCGGGTCGACCACGGCCAGCGGGCCGCGTCGCACCCGGAGGACCTCGCCGGTGTTCGGGTCCATCCGCACCGTCAACCGCTCATCGGGCTCCTCAGCCGCGAGGAGACGTTCCAGCGGGGTGCTGACGCTCGGCCCGACGGATGGCACCGCCGCCGCCGAAGGGACAGCCGTCCCTGCCGTCGACGTGGGCGCGGCGGCACGCCACCACCAGCCGCCGACGACCAGGACGGCCACCGCCGCGCCGAACAGCACCACCGAGCGCAGCCGGTCGTCCGCCGTCGCATCCACCCCGTGAGCGTACCGGCCGGAGCCTCAGTCCTGTCGATCGAGCAGGGCGGCGTACAGGGTGAGGCCGGGGCCGAAGGCCAGCATGACGATGCGCCGAGCCGCCGGTGTCGCCCGACCCAACCGGTCCAGGATCAGCAACACGGTCGGCGACGAGCAGTTGCCGTGCTCGTCCAGCGTCGCCCGGGACGCCGCCAGCCCCAGCGGGGGCAGCGCCAACTCCCGCTCCACCACGTTGAGGATCCGCGGCCCGCCCGGGTGCACCGCCCAACCGTCCACCTCGGAGCTGGTGACGCCGTGCCGGGCCAACAGATCGTCGACCAGCCCTCGAACGTGCCTCGACAGCACCTGCGGCACCTTGGGCGACAACCCCATCCGGAACCCGGCGTCGGTGACGTCCCAGGTCATGTGGTCGGCGGTCGAGGTGTCGGTGACGGCGGTGACCTCGCGCACCGCGTACCCCGAGCCGCCCGGCACGACCACGGCGGCGACCGCGGCGTCCGAGAAGAGCGCGTGGGAGACGATCTGCTGGGTGTCCACCCGGGCGCTGGACGGCTGGATGTGCAGGCTGGTCAGCTCCGCGCAGAGCAGCAGCGCCGGTCGCCCCCGCGCGGTGACGAAGTCACTCGCCGCGCCGAGCCCCGGCAACGCCGCGTAACAGCCCATGTGGCCGATGAACATCCGCTGGGTGTCCGCGGCCATGCCCAGGTCCCGGGCGAGCAGGATGTCCAGCCCCGGGGTGGCGTACCCGGTGCAGGAGCAGACGATGAACAGCCCGATGTCGCCGGCGCTCAGCCCGGCGGCAGTCAACGCCCTACCCACCGCCTCCTTGCCCAGCGGCAGCGCCTCCACCTGGTAGCGGCGCATCCGACGCTCGGTCGGCCAGTCCGAGACGTCCTCCAGCAGCGGATTGACAGCGGCCTGCCGCCGGGTCACCCCCGAGTTGGCGAAGATTCGCTGGGCCAACGACCGGGTGGTGCCGGAGAAGTGCCGGGAGAAGAAACCCTCCCACAACTCGTCCTGCGAAGCGGACGGCGGCTGCGCTGTCCCGAGCCCCGCGATCACTGGTACGAACACGATCCCCACCTCTCGTCAGATGCTGTCCTCCCCCTGGCCGTCCCACCAGCCACCTCGGCTGGTCGTTCCTCCGTGCGAGCCCGGTGCGGCGGGCTCACCAACGCGGTGCCGATCCGTCACGATCCGGGTCGCCGCCCAGCGCGGCGATGCCGAGCCAGTCGGCGCAGACGTCCGACGTGGCCGGGTGCAGCGAGCCGCAGCGGGCGTCGCGGTAGAGCCGCTCCAGCGGATGTCCACGGCGGGTCGCCGAGGTGCCCGCCGCCTCCAGCACCGACGCCGCCACCTCGGCGGCAGTGGTGCCGGCGAGCAGCTTCGCCCGCCACACCCAACGGTTGGTCTCCTCGTCACCGGGCGCCTCGTCCACCCGGCGGGCCGCCTCGGCCACCACCAACTGCGCGGCGGCCGTCGCCGCGTCCGCCCGACCCAGCCGGGCCCGCACCGCCGGCAGACCGGACAGGTTGCGGGCGTTGAGGTGCTCGGCCGCCGCGTCGATCGCCGCACGGGCGACCCCCACGTAGACGGCCGCGTAGCTGGCCACCAACCAGTGCGGCATCAACTGGGCGACCACCAGCGCGAGCCCCTCCACCCCACCGAGCAGCCGATCGGCGGGCACTGTGACGTCCAGGTGCAGGTCGTGGGAGGAGGTGGCGCGCATGCCGAGCGAGTCCCAGGTCGGCTCCACTGTCAGCCCGTCGCCGGCCGGCACCAGGAACTGTGAGACCACCGACTGGTCGGCCGAGCTGCGCGCCGCCACCAGGTAACCGTCCGCGTGCCCGGCGCCGGAGCAGAACGTCTTGCTGCCCTTGAGATGCCAGCCCCCGTCGGTCGGCTCGTACGCCGTGGTCAGCTGGGACAGCCGCGCGCCCGCGCCACGCTCGCTCATCGCGACCGCGTACCAGGAGCCCTGCGCCGCCGCGCTGAGCAGCCGGTCGCGGGCGGCCAGCGCCTCGTCGGGTACGCCAAGCGCCTCGGCCAACTCCTCGGTGACCGCGCCCAGCGCGCCGGTCACGGAGGCGTGCATGTTGAACACCAGGGCTGTCGCACCGTTGCCCCGGGCAAGCTCAGTGGCCACCGCTGCGTACTCGGCGAAGGTGGCGCCCAGACCGCCGAGCGCCCGGGGCACCATCAGCCCGAACAGGCCGGCCTCGCGCAGGTCGGCGAAGTCGTCCACGGGGAAGGAACCGTCCCGGTCGTGCTCGGCCGCCCGCGCGGCGAACCGCGGCGCCAACCGGCGTGCTGCCTCAAGCGCGTGCACCGTCATCTCGTTCCTCCTCGGCGTTCCATACCCCGCCACGGCCCGACTATCCTTTGCGGACCCCCCGGCCCTGGTACAGCACGGCGGTGGACCGGGTCGGCACGATGCGCGGGGCGCGGCCGGCGGGCACCGCACCGGCCGTTCGGCTCGCGCGGACGCGGCGCAGCAGCCAGGCGAGCATGCCGCCGAACTGCGGACGGATGCCCCGCAGGCTCAGATCGACACCGTGTCGGGCACACTCGGCGACCAGCGCCCGGGAGTCCACGAACAACCGCGGATCGTGGATGCCTCGGGGCACCGTCGGCAGCCGCTCGGCGATCCGGACCGCGACGAGCCGGGCCAGCGCCGTGTCGTTGAGGGTGTCCAGCACCAGCACGCCACCCGGGCGCAGCAGCCGACACGCCTCGGCCACGGCGCGCGGCCAGGCCGGCACGTGCTCCAGCAACTCACCCGCCGAGACCACGTCGGCGCAGCCGTCGGGCAGCGGCACCGCTGTGGCATCACCCTGGACCACCCGCACCCCGTGCTCGGCCGCCTGGACGAGCGCCGAGCGGGTCAGATCCACCCCGACGTGGCGGTAGCCCTTGCCGGCGAGGTGCGGCGCGAGCAGGCCGGCGCCGCAACCCAGATCGACAAGCACCGCGCCCGGACGGGTGGCCGGCGGCACCAGCGCGGCCCGGGCCTCGGCCAGCCAGTGCAGCATCGCGAACGCTCCATCCGGCCGCCACCACTCACCGGCCAGATCGTCGTACTGACGCGGATCGTTTCGCGGCAGCACCCTCGGACCGGTGGGCGCCCCGGCCGCAGCCACGTCTCGCATGGAACCGAGCGTGGCACGACTGCTCGGTAACGACCAGACTTCCGTTATGTCGTCGAGGGTGTTAGGGCTGGTCAGAGCAAGCCATCCGGAACCGGCCGCGGCGGTGACCACGGTGGCCGGTCTGCTGGCCTGGGGAGTGGGCCACCGGCCGGCCGGAATCGTCTCGGTGGTGCTCGCCGTGCTGGCCAGCCAGCTCGCCGTCGGCTGGACCAACGACGCGCTGGACGCCGAGCGGGACGCCACTGTGGGGCGTACCGACAAACCGGTCGCCAGTGGCGCGGTCGGTCGACGCGTCACGGCCTGGGCCGCCGCGGCGGCCGCGGTGGCCTGCCCGCTGCTGGCGCTGACCACGAACCCGGTGGCGGCGTTCTGGCTGACGCTCGCCCTGGTCTCCGCCCTGCTCTACGACTGGCCGCTCAAGGCCACCGCGTTCTCGGTGCTGCCCTACGCCGTGTCGTTCGGCGCGTTGCCCGCCTTCGTGGTGCTGGCGCTGCCCGGTCAGCCGGCCCCGCCGGTCTGGCTGGTGGCGGCGGCAGCCTGTCTGGGCGCCGGCGCGCACTTCGCCAACGTGCTGCCCGACCTGGCCGACGACGCCCGCACCGGCGTGCGCGGCCTGCCCCACCGGCTGGGCGCCGCCGGCAGCCGGGTGGCCGCGGCGGGTCTCCTCCTCGCGGCGACCGCGACACTGGTCCTCGGACCACCCGGGCCGCCGTCGGCGGTCGGCTGGGCGGCGGTCGGCACGGCCGCCGTGGTGCCGCCGCTGAGCTGGTACGCCGGGCGCTCGGCGATCCGGGCCGGCCGGCGGCCGGTGGCGGCCTTCCGGGCGGTGATGCTGGTGGCCCTCATCGACGTGGTTCTGCTGGTGGCGAGCGGTCGGGTGGTGTGAACGCCACCCGGGCAGGTGGCATTGCCGGGTCCGCGTGCGGGCCTCGATCAGTCCCAACTACCCTGGAGCGCGGTCTGCGCGGGTATGGCCACCGTGCCCGGCGTACGGCCCGGGTGGGATTGTGACGAGGAGGACCGACGTGACGCGCTCGATCAGGGGATCCCGGCGGGCGGCCCTGTTGCTGTCCGGGATTGCGGCGGCCAGTCTGCTGGCTTCCGGATGCGGCACCGGTCAGATCGCCGAGACCGCGTTGAAGGAGCCGTCGGTCCAGGGCGTCAGCCTCACCACCAGCAACGGTTCCTTCTCGGTGCGGGGCCTGCTCGTGGACTTCCCGGGCACCGAGGGTTACCAGGCCGGGCAGGACGCGGGGCTCGGCGCTGTGATCTACAACGACTCCAAGGAGACGGTGACTGTCACCGTCACCACGGAGAGCGCCCGCGAGGTGGTGATCAGCGGCGGCTCGGCGAGCCCGTCGCCGTCCGCCTCGGAGTCCGCCTCCATGAGCCCGTCGCCGTCCGGTTCGGCCAGCCCGTCGAACTCGACGTCCGGCTCGCCGAGCCCGTCGGTGACGCCCTCCGAGACCGGATCGTCGTCGGCCACCCCGTCCGCCCCGGAGTCGGCGCGGGCGTCCGGTTCGGCCAGCCCCTCCGCCCCGGGCCAGCCGGCCCGGATCGAGCTGGCGCCGCTGAGCTACATCCAGTTCAACTCCGAGGCCACCACGCAGCTCCGGCTGATCGGCCTGACCGAGGCGCTGCGCTCCGGCCAGAACGTCGTCGTGACCTTCGACTTCGGCAACGGCAACACGGTCACCGGGCAGGCGCCGGTCGCGGTTCCGCTCACCCCGGCGGCCCCTCCGTCGCCGATCATCGAGCGCGAGGGTGGCTACGAGGGCAACGAGGGCGGCACCACCCACGAGTGACCCGACCCGCACATCGACAAACGCCCCGGCGTGGTGACCACCACGCCGGGGTGTTTTCGTCGTACGGGAGGGCTAGCGTCCTGATGTGACCACCTCCCGATCGACCCCTCCGCGTGGCGGCACGGCCGGTGCCGCCCGTGGTCGGTCCGCCGCCCGCGAGCCGCGTCCGGCCTACCAGTGCGACGCCTGCGGGCACCAGCCGCCCAAGTGGGTGGGGCGCTGCCCGGAGTGCGGCGAGTGGGGGGCGGTGGTCGAGCACACGGTGACCGGCCCGACCGTCTCCGGTCGGGTGGTCAGCTCCCGGATGCCGTCCGAGCCGGCCCGACCGATCGCCACCATCAGCGCCGCTCCGGCCCGCGCCGTGCCCACCGGGGTGAGCGAGCTCGACCGGGTGCTCGGCGGGGGCCTGGTCCCGGGTGGCGTGGTGTTGCTCGCCGGCGAGCCCGGCGTGGGCAAGTCGACCCTCCTGCTGGATGTGGCGCAGCAGTGGGCGGTCGGCGCCGGCACCCCCTCGCTGGTGGTCAGCGGCGAAGAGTCGGTCAGTCAGGTGCGCCTGCGCGCCGAGCGGATGGGCACCCTGCACGAGCAGCTCTACCTCGCCGCGGAGAGCGACCTCGCCTCGGTGCTCGGTCACCTGGACGCGGTCAAGCCGGGCCTGTTGGTGCTCGACTCGGTACAGACCATCTCGACCACCGGCACCGAGGGGGTGCCCGGTGGGGTGACCCAGGTCCGCGCGGTCACCGCCGCGCTGGTCTCGGTGGCCAAGGAGCGGGGCATCGCCACAGTGCTGGTCGGGCACGTCACCAAGGACGGCCAGGTGGCCGGGCCTCGGGTGCTGGAGCACCTGGTCGACGTGGTGCTGCACTTCGAGGGCGACAAGCACTCGTCGCTGCGCCTGGTGCGCGGCGTGAAGAACAGGTTCGGCGCGGCCGACGAGGTCGGCTGCTTCGAGATGCACGAGGGCGGCATCAGCAGCCTGGCGGACCCGTCCGGGCTGTTCCTGACCCGCTACGCGGAACCGGTCCCGGGCACCTGCGTGACGGTGGCCATGGAGGGGCGTCGTGCCCTGGTCACCGAGGTGCAGGCGCTGATCGGCGCGACAGTGGCGGGTTCTCCCCGACGCACCGTCTCCGGCCTCGACTCGGCGCGACTGGCGATGGTGCTCGCGGTGCTGCAACGGCGCACCGAGCGGCTGACGTTGCACGACCGGGAGGTCTTCGCCGCCACAGTGGGCGGGATCCGGGTGGTGGAGCCGGCCGCCGACCTGGCGGTGGCCCTGGCGGTCGCCTCCGGCGGGCTCAACCTGGCGATCGCGCCGCACCTGGTGGCGATCGGTGAGGTGGGGCTGACCGGCGAGGTGCGCCGGGTCGGGGCGGTGCCGCGCCGGCTGGCCGAGGCCGCCCGGCTGGGGTTCAAGGTGGCCCTGGTGCCGCCCGGCTGCGGCCCGGCCAGCACCGGCGCAGGCCCCGAGCAGATGCGGGTGACCGAGGTCACCGACGTCCGTTCGGCCCTGCACCATGCGGCCCGCGCGTCCGCCGAGTGACCCACCGTGCCGACGAGGGCGGCGAAACTGGACAGCACGTCGCAAGCGGGAAACGGTGGAAAGGGCGGCATCGTGACACATCACAGTAACCACGACAGCACCCACCGCACGGCAGTCCGTAGACTGTGCCCGTGCCGATCGACCGCGATACCACCAAGCCAGCCGGCGCGCCGCCCCAGGCCCGCACCGGCGCCGTGGGCTCGCCCGCCCGCCCGATCAGCGTGAGCGTGACTGCGGGAGCCGCCGGGAGCGCCGGAGATCCGCTACGGGCCAATCTCGCCCTGATGGCCCCGGGCACCGCCTTGCGCGACGGCCTGGAGCGCATCCTGCGGGGCCGCACGGGCGCGCTCATCGTGCTCGGCTACGACAAGGTGGTCGAGGGCCTCTGCACCGGCGGCTTCCCGCTGGACGTGGAGTTCTCCGCGACGCGCGTGCGCGAGCTGTGCAAGATGGACGGCGCTGTCGTGCTCTCCAGCGACGGCACCAGGATCGTCCGGGCGGCAGTGCACCTGATGCCCGACCCGTCCATCCCGACCGAAGAGTCCGGCACCCGGCACCGCACCGCCGAGCGGGTGGCCCGCCAGACCGGCTATCCGGTCATCTCGGTCAGCCAGTCGATGCGGATCATCAGCCTTTACGTCAACGGCCAACGGCACGTGCTCGACGACTCGGCGGCCATCCTCTCCCGCGCCAACCAGGCGCTCGCCACCCTGGAGCGCTACAAGCTCCGGTTGGACGAGGTCTCCGGCACGCTCTCCGCCCTGGAGATCGAGGATCTGGTCACCGTGCGGGACGCGGTGGCCGTGGTGCAGCGACTGGAGATGGTTCGCCGGATCGCCGACGAGATCGCCGGCTACGTGGTGGAGCTTGGCACCGACGGCCGCCTGCTCGCCCTGCAACTCGACGAGCTGATGGCCGGCGTGGACGCCGACCGCACGCTGGTCATCCGGGACTACCTCCCCGTCGGCCGTAAGTCACGCACGCTGGACGAGGCTCTCGTCGAGCTGGACCTGCTCGGTGCCACCGAGCTGATCGACCTGGTGTCGGTGGCCAAGGCGATCGGCTACCCGGCCGCGTCCGACGCGCTCGACGCCGCGGTCAGCCCGCGCGGCTTCCGACTGCTGGCCAAGGTGCCCCGGCTGCCGGTGGCGGTGGTCGATCGCCTGGTGCTGCACTTCGGCAGCCTCCAGCGTCTGCTCGGCGCGACAGTGGAGGACCTGCAAGCCGTGGAAGGGGTCGGCGACGCCCGGGCCCGTGGCGTCCGTGAGGGGCTGTCCCGGCTCGCCGAGGCATCCATTCTGGAACGCTACGTCTGACCCGGCTCAGCCGGTGACGGTGAGCTTCACCGGGTCGCTGAGCTTCGTGCCGACCCGAGCGAACACCTGGTACGACCCGACCGGCGGGAACGGCCCGGCGGCCAGCGCGCCGTCACAGCGGCTGGTGTCCCGCCCGTTCCACGGCACCTGGTAGGAGCGCTCGAAGTTCGGCGTGAATGACTGCACGTCCGAGCCCTCGACCTTGCCGCAGGTGTCCGACGACCAGACCTTCTCGGCCCCGGACTTGATGAAGATCTCCTGAAGGTCGGCGCCGACGTTGCGGCTGCACGTCCGGTCCGACGTGTTCTTGATCCTCAACTGCAGCTCGACCACCGCGCCCCGCTGCACCGAGGTCGGGCTCGCCGACGAGACCACGCTGATCTCCTCGTTGGTGCAGGTGCCGTCGTCCTCCGAACCGGCCGCCGCGCCCAGCGGCGGTGTGTTGCTGGTGATCGCCGGGCTCGGACTCGTCGCACCCGAATCAGCGGACGCGGACGACGACGGACCGCCGGTCTGCGGCGTCAGCACCGGCCCAGTGGGACCGGACGTCGCAGCGGACGTCGCCGACGGCGAACCTCCCGCCTTGGGCTCCTTGTCGCCGGAGCGACCCGAACCGGTGCAGGAGTAGAGCAGGACAATCAGGAACAGGAACCCCGCTCCGAGTACGACGGCGCGACGCCGCCAGTACACGGCGGGTGGCAGGGGGCCGACCGTCAGACGCATGATGCCCTCCACCGTAGCCGCGCCGTACCCGGCAGTGCGGCGCGACGCGCCGGAGCCACTGCGGGGCGCCCGCACGACCCTCCATTGAGGACGGTCAGGCACCCGATCACAGGTAGACCTTGCGCTGATAGACCGCGTGCGCACCGGCCACCCGGTCCAGGAAGAGTAGCCCCGCACAGTGGTCGATCTCGTGCTGCAACGCCCGAGCCTCGAAGCCGTCGGTCACCAGCCGGACCGGCACGCCGCTGCCCGGCAGGTCACCCTCCACCACCAGCCGGCTGGCCCGCTTCACGTCCCCGGTCAGGTCCGGCACCGACATGCAGCCCTCCCGGCCCGGCTTCCACCGCGTCGCCTCCACCACGCGCGCGTTGCACAACACGAAGGTGCCGTGCGTCGTCACCGCCTTCGGGTGCCCGGTCACGTCGACGGCGAAGACCCGGGCGCCCACCCCGACCTGCGGCGCGGCCAACCCGACGCAGCCCGGCGAGACCTTCATCGTGGCTATCAGGTCGGCCGCGAGCTGGACCGTCTCCTTTGCCGTGGGGTCGACCTCGTCCGCGCCCCGACTCAGCACCGGATGCGGGGCGGACACCACCGCCCGCACCTCGCCCGGCACGTCCAGCGACTCCGGTGTCCAGTCACCCAGGCCGACGTCCGGCTCGCGCTCCTCGCCGGTCACAACAGATCCGGATCCGCCGGCCGGAGGGTGACCTCCACGCCCAGCTCGGCAGCCGTCCGGTGCAGCCGGTCGAGCACAGCGTCCGCAACACCGGCCGGCAACTCGACCTCCGCCAGGACCACGTAGAGCGCACCGGTCAACCGGGTACTCAGGTCGGTGACATTCCCTCCGGCGTCCACCAGCACCCGCGTCATCGCCGCGACGATGCCCATCCGGTCCGAACCGTGCACCGCCATCACGTACGGCTCACCAGCCGGAGGAACATCACCGTCCGGGGTGACCGCGCGTACCGTCGCCAGCAGCTGGCCCTCGGCGGCCAGCGACGCCAGTGCGGCCTCGACCTCGGCGGCGGCCGGGCCGGTGCAGATGAGGGTCATCGCGAAATGCCCCCGCAGCCGCGTCATCGTGCTGTCGGTGAGGTTCGCGCCCAGTCGGGCCAGCACCTCCGCGACGTCGGCAACGATGCCCGGCCGGTCCCGACCGATGACGGTGATCGCGAGCTCGTTCATCCGCGCATTCTCCCCCGTCCACCGAACGAGGACGTGGCACCCCGCCCGAGCCGCCCACCCAACGGGAACGCCGGGCGTGACATCATCGACGACGCCATGACTCAACCCGACTTCGCCACAGTGGTCAGCCGCTGGTTCCAGCAGCACGCCCGTGACCTACCGTGGCGCGAGCCCGGCGTCACCCCGTGGGCCATCCTGGTCAGTGAGGTCATGCTCCAGCAGACACCAGTGGTCCGGGTGGTGCCGGCCTGGCAGGCGTGGCTGGCCCGCTGGCCGGAGCCGGCCGCGTTGGCGGCGGACACGCCAGCCGAGGCGATCCGGATGTGGGGACGCCTCGGCTACCCCCGTCGGGCGGTCCGCCTGCGTGAGTGCGCTGTCGCGATCGTGGACCGGCACGGCGGCCAGGTGCCGGACCGGCTGGAGCAACTGCTCGCTCTGCCCGGCGTCGGCACGTACACCGCGCGGGCGGTTGCCGCCTTCGCGTACGGGCAGCGGCACCCGGTCGTCGACACCAACGTACGCAGAGTCGTGTGCCGGGCGGTGGCCGGCGAACCGGACGCGGGGCCCGTCACCCGACCAGCGGACCTGGTCGCCACCGAGGAACTGCTTCCGACCGAACCGGCCGCAGCGGCACTGGCCAGCGCCGCGTTCATGGAACTGGGCGCGGTGATCTGCACAGCCCGGTCGCCGCGCTGCACCGCCTGCCCCGTCGAGTCGGTCTGCGCCTGGCGGGCGTCCGGCCAGGAGGCGCCGGCCGGGCCGACCCGCCGACCCCAGCGGTACGCGGGCACCGACCGACAGGTCCGCGGTCTGTTGCTCGGAGTGCTCCGGGACAGCACCGGCCCGGTCCCACACCAGCGGTTGGACCAGGTCTGGACCGACGACGTGCAGCGCGCCCGCGCTCTCGCCGGGCTGGTGCAGGACGGGCTGGTCGAACCCGCCGGCGACGAATCGTTCCGCCTGGTCGGTGACGGCCCGTCCCTGCCAACCGCGGATCTCACCACCTGACCCGCCCACCCGGCGCATCCTGCGCGCCGGCCCCGTGGGCCGGCAATCGGCGCCTTCCACCTCAAGATCGTGCTCGATCCTGAATGGAGTGGTGTCGGCCGCGCCGGATGCCACTACAACCAGGATGTTGCGCGATCTTGCGAGTGGGCGGGCGAGCGCGGGCGGCGGCGGCGGGGTGATGTGAGAGGGACGCAACAAGGCGGGGCCCCGGTGGCTTGCGCCACCGGGGCCCCGCCCCTTGCTGGTTGTGTTACTCGTCCACGCCTGCGGCGGCGGTGCCAGCGGCAGTGCCACCGAGATCGGCCGGGACGGCGTCCGGAACTTCGACCGGCTTGTCCGAGCCCCGGAAAACGAGCTTGGACTTGTCGATGTCGTCCGGGTCGCCCTCGCAGTCCACCACGACGATCTGACCCGGGGTCAGCTCGTTGAACAGGATCCGCTCGGAGAGGTTGTCCTCGATGTCGCGCTGGATCGTGCGACGAAGCGGACGGGCACCGAGCACCGGATCGAAGCCCTTCGCGGCCAGGTACTTCTTGGCGTTGTCGGTCAGCTCCAGACCCATGTCCTTGTTCCGCAGCTGGCCCTCGATCCGCTGGATCATGATGTCCACGATCGAGAGGATCTCGGTCTGGCGCAGCTGGTGGAAGACGATGGTGTCGTCGATCCGGTTGAGGAACTCAGGCCGGAAGTGCTGCTTGAGCTCGTCGTTGACCTTCTGCTTCATCCGGTCGTAGTTGGACTCGGAGTCCTCCGACTGCTGGAAGCCCAGCGACACCGCCTTGGCGACGTCACGGGTGCCCAGGTTGGTGGTCAGGATGATGACCGTGTTCTTGAAGTCCACGATCCGACCCTGACCGTCGGTGAGCCGACCGTCTTCGAGGATCTGCAGGAGCGTGTTGAACACGTCCGGGTGGGCCTTCTCGATCTCGTCGAAGAGGACCACCGAGAACGGCCGCCGCCGCACCTTCTCGGTCAGCTGCCCGCCCTCGTCGTAGCCGACGTAGCCGGGAGGGGCACCCACGAGCCGGGAGACCGTGTAACGGTCGTGGAACTCGGACATGTCCAGCTGGATGAGGGAGTCCTCGCTGCCGAAGAGGAACTCGGCGAGCGCCTTGGACAGCTCGGTCTTACCGACACCGGACGGCCCGGCGAAGATGAACGAGCCCGACGGGCGCTTCGGGTCCTTCAGGCCGGCCCGGGTACGCCGGATCGCCTTCGAGACCGCCTTGACCGCGTCCTCCTGGCCGATGACGCGCTTGTGCAGCTCGTCCTCCATGCGCAGCAGGCGCGAGGTCTCCTCCTCGGTCAGCTTGTAGACCGGGATGCCGGTCCAGTTGCCGAGCACCTCGGCGATCTGCTCGTCGTCAACCTCGCTGACGACGTCCAGGTCACCGGCCTTCCACTCCTTCTCCCGCTGAGCCTTCTGGCCGAGGAGCTGCTTCTCCTTGTCGCGCAGCTGGGCGGCGCGCTCGAAGTCCTGCGCGTCGATCGCGGACTCCTTGTCGCGACGCACCTGGGCGATGCGCTCGTCGAAGTCACGCAGGTCTGGCGGCGCGGTCATCCGACGGATCCGCATCCGGGCACCGGCCTCGTCGATCAGGTCGATCGCCTTGTCCGGGAGGAAGCGGTCGGAGATGTACCGGTCGGCCAGGGTCGCGGCAGCCACGAGAGCGGCATCCGTGATCGAGACGCGGTGGTGAGCCTCGTAGCGGTCCCGCAGGCCCTTGAGGATCTCGATGGTGTGGGCCAGCGACGGCTCACCCACCTGGATCGGCTGGAAGCGGCGCTCGAGAGCGGCGTCCTTCTCCAGGTGCTTGCGGTACTCGTCGAGCGTGGTGGCACCGATGGTCTGCAGCTCACCACGGGCCAGCATCGGCTTGAGGATGCTCGCGGCGTCGATCGCGCCCTCGGCGGCACCCGCACCCACCAGGGTGTGGATCTCGTCGATGAACAGGATGATGTCGCCGCGGGTGCGGATCTCCTTGAGCACCTTCTTGAGGCGCTCCTCGAAGTCGCCGCGGTAGCGGGAACCGGCGACGAGCGCGCCCAGGTCGAGCGTGTAGAGCTGCTTGTCCTTGAGGGTCTCGGGCACCTCGCCCTTGATGATCTTCTGGGACAGGCCCTCCACCACGGCGGTCTTGCCGACGCCGGGCTCACCGATCAGGACCGGGTTGTTCTTGGTACGGCGGGAGAGCACCTGCATGACCCGCTCGATTTCCTTCTCGCGCCCGATGACCGGGTCGAGCTTGCCCTCGCGGGCGGCCTGAGTCAGGTTGCGGCCGAACTGGTCCAGCACCAGGCTGGTCGACGGCGCGGCCTCACCCGGCGCGGCGCCCGCCGCGGCAGGCTCCTTGCCCTGGTAGCCGGAGAGCAGCTGGATCACCTGCTGGCGGACCCGGTTGAGGTCGGCGCCGAGCTTGACCAGCACCTGGGCGGCGACGCCCTCGCCCTCACGGATCAGCCCGAGCAGGATGTGCTCCGTGCCGATGTAGTTGTGGCCGAGCTGCAGCGCCTCGCGCAGCGACAGCTCCAGCACCTTCTTGGCCCGCGGCGTGAACGGGATGTGCCCGCTCGGCGCCTGCTGGCCCTGGCCGATGATCTCCTCGACCTGCTGGCGGACGCCCTCCAGGGAGATGCCGAGGCTCTCCAGGGCCTTTGCCGCGACGCCTTCACCTTCGTGGATCAGGCCCAGCAGGATGTGTTCCGTACCGATGTAGTTGTGGTTGAGCATCCGGGCCTCTTCTTGGGCCAGGACGACAACCCGTCGCGCTCGGTCGGTGAACCGCTCGAACATGCCCTCGTGCTCCTCACGTGCCGTGCGCCTTGATGGTCAAGATCTTGGCGGGGCCGGTGCACGAACGTCCAGGACGGGCGTCCGTGCCTCCTTACTCTATCGTCGTTGACCGACTCAGCTGAGGTCGTGTGTCTCTGCTCTGGGTCGGTTCCACGTCGTTTTGAACAACCGTCCGCGCTCAGGAGGTGTTCCGGTAGCCCTGTCGCTACGCGCAGAGCGAAATCCGACTGGCTCGACGGAAGCCCGATCCGGGGTCCGGGAGCGCTCCGGGAAGCCCCGGAGGGCGGACCGGCGGTCGCGACGAGTGCCGCGCCCGGCCCCTGGGGAAGGTTGTCCACAGGCTGTGGATAGCTGTTCCACTGGTTGTGGACAACGTCGGTCGGCCCGGAATGCTTCCCGGCCATGAACGGGCACGGCGACGCCACCCGGATATGGCGACGCCGGCCCGGAGAACTCCTCCGGCCCGGCGTCGGTGTCGCCTGCGGTGGCGGCTGACCACCAGGCTGCTGACGGATCAGCGCTTCGCGTGGAACTCGTCCACGATCTCCTGCGGGATACGACCCCGGTCCGAGATGTCCTTGCCGGCCTTCTTGGCCCACTCCCGGATCGCCTTGTTCTGTTCCCGATCGGCGGTCGCGCCACCCCGACCGCGGGCAGCTCGCCCACCGATCACGACACCGCCCCGGCCAACCTTGGTGCCGGCGCCCACGTACGACGCAAATGCATCGCGCAATTTCGCGGCGTTGGCGCTCGACAGGTCGATCTCGTACTGAACGCCGTCGAGGGCGAACTTGACGGTCTCGTCCGCGTCCCCGCCGTCCAGGTCATCGACCAGCTTGTGAATGATCTGCTTGGCCACGTCCCACATTCCTTTCGAGCAGGGTGCTCCTGCTAACGAGAGCACAATAACCCGCGCGCCGCTCGTCGCGTCAATAGGACCCGGTTACGGCTCGGCGTACGCCCGGACGGGACTACTCCTGGCGGACCAACGGGAAGAGGATCGTTTCCCGAATTCCGAGGCCGGTCAGGGCCATCAAGAGCCGGTCGATTCCCATTCCCATACCGCCGGCCGGCGGCATTCCATACTCCATCGCCCGAAGAAAGTCCTCGTCGAGACGCATCGCCTCGTCGTCGCCACGGGCGGCCAACTGCGCCTGGGCGACCAGCCGTTCCCGCTGCACGATCGGGTCGACAAGCTCGGAGTACGCGGTGCCCAGCTCGAAGCCGAGCACGTAGAGGTCCCACTTCTCGGCCAGCCCCGGCTCGCTGCGGTGCGCCCGGGTGAGCGGGCTCGTCTCCTCCGGGTAGTCCCGTACGAAGGTGGGCGCCTGCAGGCCGGGAACGACCAGTTCCTCGAACAACTCCTCGGCCAGCTTGCCCGGGCCCCACTTCGGGTCCACGGCCAATCCCACCTTGTCCGCGTACTCCACCAGGCGGGAGCGTTCGGTGCGGACGGTGACCTCTTCGCCCAGCGCCTCGGAAAGCACACCGAACAACGTCACGGACCGCCACTCGCCGCCCAGGTCGAACTCGCGCCCGTCGGCGTGGGTCACCACCGTCGAGCCGCTCACCGCGATCGCCGCCTGTTGCACGAGATTGCGGGTCATCTCGGCCATCGTGTCGTAGTCGCCGTACGCCTGGTACGTCTCCAGCATCGCGAACTCCGGCGAGTGCGAAGAGTCGACACCCTCATTACGGAAGTTGCGGTTGATCTCGAAGACGCGGTCGACGCCGCCGACCACAGCGCGCTTGAGAAACAGTTCCGGAGCGATTCGCAGATACAGATCGGTGTTCAACGCATTGCTGTGGGTCACGAACGGTCGGGCCGCCGCGCCGCCATGCAGCAGTTGCAACATCGGCGTTTCCACCTCGATGAAGCCCTGCCCGTGCAGTGAATCGCGCAGACTGCGTACCGCGGCGGCCCGGGTGCGCACCATCTCCCGTGCCTGCGGCCGGACAATCAGGTCGACGTAACGCTGCCGGACGCGCGCCTCCTCGGAGAGGGGCTTGTGGGCCACCGGCAATGGCCGTAGCGCCTTGGCGGTCATCTCCCACTGCTGGGCCAACACCGACAGCTCACCCCGGCGGCTGGTGATCACCTCACCGGTCACGCCGACGTGGTCGCCGAGGTCGACGAGGCGCTTCCACGCCTCCAGCCGCTCCGGCCCGACCCGGTCCAGGGAGAGCATCGCCTGCAACTCGGTGCCGTCACCGTCCCGGAGGGTGGCGAAGCAGAGCTTGCCCGTGTTGCGTACGAAGATCACCCGGCCGGTGACCGCTACCTGGTCGCCGGTCGCGGTGTCGGTCGGCAGGTCGGCGTAGGCCGCCCGGACCTGCGCCAGGGTGGTGGTGCGGGGAAAGCCGACCGGGTAGGGCTCGACGCCCTCGGCGAGCATCCGGTCCCGCTTCTCCCGGCGGACCTTCATCTGCTCGGGAAGGTCATCGGCGGGGTCCACTGGCACGGGGTTCTGCTCGGTCACGGCACGCTTCCTCGTCACGGAGATACAGGGGGTCAGGCCCGAGCGTACTCAAGCGGTCCGGAGGTCGTTACGGGATAACCTGCCCGTCATGGCCGATCACACTCACGCCCTGTCGTTCGGTGCCGCCGCGAGTGATTACGACCGGTTTCGGCCACGTTATCCCGAGGCTGCGGTCCGTTGGGCACTCGACGGGCTGAGCGAAGCCCGGGTGGTCGACCTCGCGGCGGGCACCGGCATCCTGACCCGCGCTGTGCTGGCACTGGGTCACACTGTCGTACCGGTCGAGCCCGATCCGGGGATGCGGGCGCAGCTCGCCGCCAGCACCCCGGGCACGACGGCCTGGCGGGCAGCGCCGAGGCCATGCCGCTGCCCGACTCGGCGGTGGACACGGTGCTGGTCGGGACGGCGTACCACTGGTTCGACCGGGAGCCCGCGCACGCCGAGATCGCCCGGGTGCTCCGCCCCGGCGGCACCTTCGCCCCCATCTGGAACATCCGGGACGGCAGCGTCGACTGGGTGACCGAGCTGGGTCGCATCGCCCACTTCGGGGACAAGTCGACCAGCCAGGTCTTCGGCGAGCGCCCCGACTTCGGCCCCGCGTTCGACGCCGTCGAGAAGCGCGAGTTCACGCACCGCACCACGCTCACGCCGGACGAGGTGCTCGGCATGGTCCGCACCCGCTCGTACTGGCTCACCGCCTCCACCGACGATCAGCGGCGGGTCGAGCGCGAACTGACAGCACTCCTGAACACCCACCCTGCCCTGGCTGGCCGAGACACCATCGAACTGCCGTACCGGACGCTGGTGCTGCGCGCCCGACGGCACTGACGCCCGCACGAAGGCCGCCCCGACGGCGGCCGGGGTCACAGGTTGCGGTCGTAGACCATCCGCAGACCGATCAGCGTGATCATCGGCTCGTGGTGGGTGATGCTGCGACACTCGTTGATCACCAGGGAGGCGAGGCCGCCGGTGGCGATCACCGCCCGCACCTCGCCCAACTCCTCGGTCATCCGCTCGACGATCCGGTCCACCTGCCCGGCGAAGCCGAAGTACAGGCCGGCCTGGAGGCACTCCACCGTGTTCTTGCCGATCACCGAGCGGGGCTTGGTGGCCTCGACCTTGCGCAGCTGCGCGGCCCGGGCGGCCAGCGCGTCGAAGGAGATCTCGATGCCCGGGGCGAACGCGCCGCCGAGGAACTCACCGCGCTCGCTGATCACGTCGAAGTTGGTGGTGGTGCCGAAGTCCACCACGATCGACGGGCCGCCGTAGAGGGTGTACGCGGCCAGGGTGTTCACCACCCGGTCGGCGCCGACCTCCTTCGGGTTGTCGATCGCCAACTGCACCCCGGTCCGCACGCCCGGCTCTACCACGACGCTCGGCAGGTCGGCGTAGTAACGACTGAGCATGGTGCGCAGCGACCGCAGCGCGGCCGGCACCGTGGAGCAGGCGGCCACACCGGTGATCTCGACGTTGTCCCCGGCGAGCAGACCCCGGAACATCAGGCCCAGCTCGTCCGCCGTCGAGCGGGCATCGGTCTTGATCCGCCAGGAGTGCACCAGCTTGTCGCCGTCGAAGGTCGCCAGCACGGTGTTGGTGTTTCCGATGTCGATGCAGAGCAGCACGCACGCAGCCTAGACAACTAGTCGGTGCGCAGGTCCAGCGCGATGTCCAGGATCGGCGACGAGTGCGTCAGCGCGCCCACCGAGAGGAAGTCCACGCCGGTGGCCGCGTACCGGCCGGCCACCTCCAGGGTCAGCCCGCCGGTCGCCTCCAACTCCGCCCGGTCACCCACCGCGGCCACCGCCCCGGCCAGCACCTCCGGCGTCATGTTGTCGCACAGCAGGAAGTCCGCACCGGCCTCCACCGCCTCCACCGCCTCGTCGACGGTGGTCACCTCGACCTGCACCGGCACCTCCGGGAACGCCTCCCGGACCCGCCGGTAGGCAGCAGTGATCCCCCCGGCCGCCAGCTTGTGGTTGTCCTTGATCATGGCCACGTCGTAGAGGCCCATCCGCTTGTTGGTGCCACCGCCGGCCCGCACCGCGTACTTCTCCAGCGCCCGCAGGCCCGGCGTCGTCTTGCGGGTGTCCAGCACCATCGCCTTCGAGCCGGCCAGCGCGTCCGCCCACGCGCGGGTGTGGGTGGCCACCCCGGACATCCGGCAGAGCAGGTTGAGTGCCGTCCGCTCGGCCGTCAACAGCAGCCGGGTCGGGCCGGTCACCGTCGCCAGCACGTCGCCGCGGGCCACCCGCTCACCGTCGCGGGCCAGCACCGACACCTCGACGGTACGACCGAAGCCAGTCACCTCGCCCACCAGCTCGAACACGGCGGCGGCCACCGCCATCCCGGCCAACACCCCGTCCGCGCGGGCCACCAGGTCGGCGGTGTCGGTCTGTTCCGCCGGAATGGTGGCCACGCTCGTGACGTCCAGGAAATCCGGGCCCAGATCCTCGACCAGCGCGCCCTCGATCACCTGCCGTACGTGCGCCGGATCCAACCCGGCCGCCCGCAACGCCGTCTCCGTCGACTCCGTCATGACGATGTCCCCTCCCACTGTTGCGTCACCCGGCCCTGCGCCCCGACCGCCCCGACCAGATGGCCCAGCCACCGTTCGTCGGCCGTCGGGAAGTCCTCCCGCCAGTGGCAGCCCCGGGTCTCACCACGGGCGTACGCGGCGGCAACCAGCGTCGACGCCACGGTGAGCAGGTTCGTCGCCTCCCAGTCGGCGGTCCTCGGCCGGCCCCGGGCAACGCCCAGCTCGGTCAACGTCCCGGCCGTTCCGGCCAGCGTCGCCGCGGATCGGAGCACCCCGGCCCCCCGGGTCATCGCCCGTTGCAGGGTCGGTGTCACCTCCGCGGGCAGCACCCAGCCCGTCCCGCCACGCCAGGCACCGGTCCCCGCCGGCTGGGCCTGCTCGGGCAGGCCGGCCGCGATGTCCTCGGCGATCCGCCGGGAGAAGACCAGACCCTCCAGCAGCGAGTTGCTGGCCAGCCGGTTCGCGCCGTGCACGCCGGTGCAGGCGACCTCGCCGCAGGCGTACAGGCCGGGGATGGAGGTACGGCCGCGCAGATCGGTGCGGACCCCGCCGGAGGCGTAGTGGGCGGCCGGCGCCACCGGGATCAGATCGGTCGCCGGGTCCACGCCGATCGCCAGGCAGGACGCCACGATGGTGGGGAACCGGCCGGCCAGGAAGTCGCCGCCCAGGTGCCGCGCGTCGAGGAAGACGTGGTCCGCGCCGGTGGCCAGCAGCACCCGGTGGATGCCCTTGGCCACCACGTCCCGGGGTGCCAGCTCAGCCAACTCGTGCTGGCCCACCATGAACCTCTTGCCGTCCGCGTCCACCAGGTACGCGCCCTCGCCGCGCAACGCCTCCGAGACCAGCGGCTGCTGCGCGTGCCCCGCCCCGGGCACCCCCGCGCCGGACGGGGTGATCAGGGCAGTCGGGTGGAACTGGACGAACTCCACGTCGGTCACGGCCGCGCCGGCCCGCAGCGCCAGCGCCACCCCGTCCCCGGTGGAGACCGCCGGGTTGGTGGTGGCCGAGAAGATCTGCCCCATGCCGCCGGTGGCGAGCACCACGGCACGGGCCAGCAGCGCGCCGACGCCGTCCTCGCTGCCCTCACCCAACACGTGCAGGGTGATCCCGCAGGCCGGGCCGAGCCCGTCCGGACCGTCGCCGGGCGCGCGCAGGAGATCCAGCACGAGGGCGTGCTCGACCAGCCGGATCCACGGGTCGCGCTGCACAGCGGCGTGCAGGGCCCGCTGCACCTCCGCGCCGGTGGCGTCGCCGCCGGCGTGCACGATCCGGTCCGCCCGGTGCCCGCCCTCACGGGTCAGCATCAGCGAGCCGTCCGGGTGCCGATCGAACTCGGCGCCGATCCGCATCAGCTCACGGAGCCGGGTCGGACCCTCCTCGACCAGCACCCGGACCGCCGCCGGGTCGCACAGCCCGACCCCGGCGACCTCGGTGTCCCGGGCATGCGCCGCCGGGGTGTCGGCCGGGTCGAGCACGGCGGCGATGCCGCCCTGCGCCCACCGGGTCGAGCCGTCGTCAATGTTGACCTTGGTGACCACAGTGACGTGCAGACCGGCCTCACGCAGGTGCAGCGCTGCGGTCAACCCGGCCACGCCGGAACCCACCACGATCACGTCGGTGGTCTCCACCCAGCCGGGCGCGGGCGCGGCCAGCAGCGCGGGTAGGGCAGGCAGGTCGACGGTCGGGAGGTCCATCCCCCCAGTCAACCCGAACCATCCTCGCCCGGGGCGGCGGGGGCGGGACGAGTGTTTTGGGCGACCCCGTCCGGCGCGCGCCACGCCGCGCCGACCGTCAGGCCGTGGTCACTTCGTCCGGACCGGCAGACCAGCCGGGCCCGCGCCCTTCAGCGAGGCGGCAACCGTACGGTCGCTGAGCCACAGGTAGCAGCGGACGCCGCGATCACCGACCTTCCAGCGCCCCGCCCCCGGCGGGCGGACCACCACACCGCTGCGGAAGCGCAGCTTGGTGTCGTCCGGTACGCCCGCGTACCGGGCCAGGACGCTACGACAACCCGTGTAGAGCGGCAGCCAGTCGGCGTCCCGGGTCGGGTACGCCAGGTCCGGTGCGCGCCACACCCCGACGAACTCGGCGTCGTGCTGTGTGCCGCACTCCACCGGGGTCAGCGTCTGCACACCCCGGCCGGCGCCACCGCGGGTCTGCTGGCAACCGAGGCGCAGCCCGGTGGGGCCCTTCAACGCGTCCCGCAGACTGCCCGACCGGACCACCACCGTGGCTGCCGCCTCGACAGTGGTCAGCTCTGTGAGGTCGCAGCGGAACCACCGGGAACCCGCCGCCCACCCCGGCCCGTTGGGCAGCGCCACTGACAGCCGCAGCCGGCCGGACCGCCAGTCGTCACCCACGTAGCCGGTCGCCCGGGTGTCGCACTCGGCGAACGCACCCCGCAACTCGGCCGAACCACCCGCCGGAGCGGCCGTCCGCTCGGCCGGGAACGCCCCGACGTGCACGGTCTCCAGGCGGTGCGGCCCGGCGCAGTCCACCGGCTCATAGCTGGCCAGGCTGACCAGATCGGTGAAGTCGGCGGTGTGACACACACCGGCGGCCGGGGTGAACGCCGACGGTGCCGGCAACGCCGCCCAGTCGTCGGTCAGATCACCGTCCAGGCCGCCGGACCCGGCACAGCCCACCAGCAGCACTGCCGTCACGGCAGCGGCGAACAGGGTCGTCATGGCACGGCGCATCGCGGCCTCCCCCAGCCACCGACCGGCTTCCGCCAGCGTGCCCAGGGTAACCGGAAATGACCTTCTGGTGACAGACCGGAATCGCGGTACGCGGGATCAGACTCCGGACACGGCCAACGGGCTGGGCACCGGGCTACCGGCCGTCCCAGGCGCCACCGCAGCCGGATCGGTACCCAACTCGATCACGCGGTTGTCGGCGTCGACGTGCACGACCCGTGGCCGGTAGGACCGGGCCTCGGCATCGTCCATCTGCCCGTACGAGATCAGGATGACCAGGTCGCCGGGGTGCACCAGGTGCGCGGCGGCGCCGTTGATGCCGATCACGCCGCTGCCCCGCTCGCCCGGGATCACGTACGTCTCCAGCCGGGCGCCATTGGTGATGTCCACGATCGCCACCTGCTCGCCGGGGAGCAGGTCGGCGGCGTCGAGCAGATCCTCGTCCACAGTCACCGAACCGACGTAGTGCAGGTCGGCCTGGGTCACAGTGGCTCGGTGGATCTTCGACTTGAGCATGGTCCGCAACATCGGAGTGGCCTTTCGCGGTATCGGTGGAGGGTGGTACGGCCGGGTCAGGGACGCGGGGCGAGGCGGATCGCCGCGTTGTCGATCAACCGGGTGGCGCCCACCCAGGCGGCGATCACCAGCCGGGCCGGCCCGGTCACCGGCCCCGGTTCCAACTCGGGATCGGTGAGCACCAGGTAGTCGAGGCGGGCACCGGGCGTACCGGCGCCGAACGCGGCGTGCGCGGCGGTCAGCACCGCCCCCGCGTCCAGGCCGTCGTCGGCGGCTTGCGCGCCGGCCCGCAGCGCGGCGGACAGACTCAGCGCGGCGGCCCGCTCCGGCTCGCTCAGGTAACGGTTGCGGCTGGAGAGCGCCAGCCCGTCCGGCTCCCGAACGGTCGGCACGCCGACCACCTCGACCGGCACGTCCAGGTCGCGGGTCATCCGCCGGACCAGGGTGAGCTGCTGGTAGTCCTTCTCGCCGAAGAACGCCAGGTCCGGCCGGGTGAGCTGGAGCAGCTTCAGCACCACAGTGAGCACGCCGTGGAAGAAGCCGGGGCGGCTGGCCCCCTCCAGCTCGGCGCCGAGCGGGCCCGGATCGAGGCGTACGCGGGGCTGACCGTCCGGGTACATGTCCGCCACCGACGGGGCGAAGACCAGATCGGCGCCCGCCCGCCGGCACACCTCCAGGTCGGCGTCGAGGGTGCGCGGGTAGCGGTCGAAGTCCTCGTTCGGCCCGAACTGCAACGGGTTCACGAAGACCGTAACCAGCACGTGGTCGGCCTGTTCCCGGGCCGCGCGCAGCAACGTCTCGTGCCCGGAGTGCAGCGCGCCCATGGTCATCACCACCCCGACGGTGCCCTTCAGCCCGGCCCGGGCCTCGGCCAACTCGGCGCGCGTGTGCACCACCTGGGTCATGCCGCCACCTCCCGACCGCTGTCGGCCAACACGCCGAGCAGCGACTGTGCGTCCACCGGCCGCAGCCGGCCGGCGGCGATCGCCCGGTCGGCGGTACGACGGGCCAACGCCAGGTACGCGGGAACGGACTCCGGTGCGGTGGCCGTCAACCGGGCCAGGTGCCGCTGCACGGTGCCCGCGTCGCCGCGGGAGACCGGGCCGGTCAACGCGTCGTCGCCGAGCCGCAGCGCGTTCTCCAGGGCGGCCCGCAGCAGCGGGGCGAGCACCTTCTCCGGCCGGGACACCCCGGCGTCCCGCAACCGGTCGGTCGCCTCGTTGACCAGAGTCACCAGGTGGTTCGCGCCGTGGGCCAACGCGGCGTGGTAGAGCGGACGATCCGACTCGGCCACCCACTCGGGCACGCCACCGAGGTCGGCGACCAGCCGGGCAGCCAGCGGACGCAACTCCGCCGGGGCGGTCACCCCGTACGAGATGCCGTCCAGCCGGGCCAGGTCGTCCGGCGTACCGGTGAAGGTCATCGCGGGGTGCAGGGCGAGCGGCCGGGCGCCGGCCGCGACGGCCGGCCCCAGCACGGCCAGGCCGTGCGCTCCCGAGGTGTGCGCGACGATCTGGCCCGGGTGCAGCGCACCCCGCTCCGCGAGGTCGGTCACCACACCGGCCAGTTTGTCGTCCGGCACCGCGATCAGCAGCAGGTCGGCGGCGGCGTGGGCCACGGCGGTGACCGGGCGGCGAGGCACCTCGGGCAACAGCAGGGCGAGGCGGGCGCGGCTGGCTCCGGAGCTGCCGGAGACGGCAACCACCCGGTGCCCGGCGGCGGCGAGCGCGGCGCCCAGCACGGCGCCGACCCGACCGGCGCCAACGACACCGACGGTGAGCAGACGGGAGGTGGCGCGGGCGCCGGGAACGGCGCTATCCCACGAGGCGGCGGGCCCGGTTGGGCCGGCCGGACGCGGGCGCAACGGTGCGCTCATGACGACGATCCAGTCCTCGAGAAGGGGTACCGGTCGATCGCAAGTATGCGCCCGGCCTACCGAACCCGGACAAGCATGTGTGAAAACCTTCACCACCCCCGGAAGTGCCCTCCGCCACCGTCCCCGACCACCGCAGAAGCGCCCCCACCAGCGCGTTCCCGCGACCAGCTTGATCAAGTGATGAAAAATAGGCACCCGGATCGTTTCTGACCTCCTTTTCATCACCTGATCACCGCATGCCGCACCCTGGACCTGGAGTGACCTGATGTCGATCGCCTGGCGAGACGCGATGAGCCGGGCCCTCTACGGGCCGGGCGGCTTCTTCGTCGCCGACACCGGGCCGGCCGACCACTTCCGCACCAGCGTGCACGCGTCCCCGGCCTTCGCCACCGCCCTGCTGCGCCTCGTCACTGAGGTGGACGCCGCCCTCGGCCACCCCTCGCGACTTGACGTGGTCGACGTGGGCGCTGGGCGTGGGGAACTGCTGCAAAGCCTGCTGGGGCTCGTCGCTTCCGCACCCGCCGTCGGGGTTGCGGTGGGGGTTTCCGGGGAGCCCACCCGCTCCGGGCGGTCAGGCTTGATCCCTGCGCGGGCGGGCTCCCCGGAAACCCTGACTCCCACGGCCTCCGTCCATCGGTCGCCCGACGAGCCGTCGTCGGTCGCCCCCCGTACGTCGCTCGCGGAACGGATCCGCTTCACAGCCGTCGAGTACGCGGACCGCCCCGAGAACCTGCCCGAGGAGATCAACTGGACAGCCGAGATCCCCGACAGGATCACCGGAGTGCTACTCGCCACCGAATGGTTGGACAACGTCCCGCTGGACGTCGCAGCACACACCGAGGACGGCTGGCGATACCTGCTCGTCGATCCCAAGAGCGGTGCCGAATCAGTTGGCGAACTGGTCAGCCCCGATGATCTCGACTGGCTCACCACCTGGTGGCCCGGCCCCGAAACCCCCCACAGCAACCACGGACGAGCCGAGATCGGCCGGACCAGGGACGAAGCCTGGGCCGACGCGGTGAGGAAGATCAGCCGAGGGCTGGCAGTGGCAGTCGACTACGGGCACCTGCGGGAGAGCAGGCCGGTGAACGGGACGTTGACCGGGTACCGGGGTGGACGGCAGGTGCCTCCGGTTCCCGACGGGTCGAGTGATGTCACCGCGCACGTGGCAATGGATTCGGTGGCCTCCGCTGGTGCGGCGGTCGCCCGGTGCGCGTACTCCCTGGTCTTGCAGCGGGAGGCGCTGCGGGCGCTCGGGGCCGACGGCGGGCGACCACCGCTCAGCCTGGCCGGCACCGACCCGGTCGGCTACGTGCGGGCGCTGGCCGCCGCGTCGGCGGTGGCCGAACTGACCGACCCGGCCGGGCTCGGCGGGCACTGGTGGTTGCGCCAGCCGGTCGGCATCCCGCTCGGGCCGGCCGTGGCACGATGACGGGCATGACCACCGACGCCGGGGACCTCCGTGAACTGACCGTCGGCACCGGGGCCGGGCTGATCGCCGGCACCGGTGATCAGCAGCTCGGCACCGACATGGTGCTGAACATCGGCCCGCAGCACCCCTCCACCCATGGTGTGCTGCGGTTGAAGCTGGTGCTCGACGGCGAGCGCGTGGTCGCCTGTGAACCGATTGTCGGTTACATGCACCGGGGCGCGGAGAAGCTCTTCGAGGTGCGTGACTACCGGCAGATCATCGTGCTGGCCAACCGGCACGACTGGCTCTCGGCGTTCTCCAACGAGCTGGGTGTGGTGCTCGCTGTGGAACGCCTGATGGGCATGGAGGTGCCGGAGCGGGCCACCTGGCTGCGGATGGCCCTCGCGGAGCTGAACCGGGTGCTGAACCACCTGATGTTCCTCGGCTCGTACCCGTTGGAGATCGGGGCGATCACGCCGATCTTCTACGCCTTCCGGGAACGCGAGACCATCCAGGCGGTGATGGAGGAGGTCTCCGGCGGTCGGATCCACTACATGTTCAACCGGGTGGGTGGCCTCAAGGAAGAGGTGCCGTACGGGTGGACCGGACGGGCCCGCGCGGCGATCGGCGAGGTACGCCGCCGGTTGCCAGACCTGGACCACCTGATCCGGCGTAACGAGATCTTCCTGGCCCGTACCGTCGGCGTGGGTGTGCTGTCCGCCGCGGACGCCGCCGCGTTCGGCGCGTCCGGCCCGGTGGCCCGCGCGTCCGGGCTCGACCTGGACCTGCGCCGCGACGACCCCTACCTGGCCTACGACGAGCTGGACGTGCCGGTGGTCACCAAGACCGCCGGCGACTGCCACGCCCGTTTCGAGGTGCTGCTCGACCAGGTGTACGCGTCACTGGACCTCGCCGAGCAGTGCCTCGACCGGGTGGACCGGCTGACCGGGCCGATCAACACCCGGCTGCCGAAGGTGCTCAAGGCGCCGGAGGGGCACACGTACGCCTGGACGGAGAACCCGCTCGGCATCAACGGCTACTACCTGGTGTCGCGGGGTGAGAAGACGCCATGGCGGTTGAAGCTGCGCACCGCCTCGTACGCGAACGTGCAGGCGTTGGCCACCCTGCTCCCCGGCTGCCTGGTCCCGGATCTGATCGCGATCCTCGGCTCGATGTTCTTCGTGGTCGGCGACATCGACAAGTGACCCGAGCCGCCTGACCGGTCACCGCCAGCGGTCGGTGGGTGGCGCGCCGCCGGCACGCGGCACGTCGTCCTGCGGCGGGTAGCCGTAGCGCTCGTCGACCCGCCGCCGGCCGGTCCGTTCCGGCGCGGGTTCCGCCTGGTGGCCGCGTTGGCGCGGTGGGCGCCACTCGGCCGGCACCGGCACACCGCCCACCGGCAGCGCGGGCCTTCCCGGCTCGGCCCGCCGACCACCGTCGTGGCGGCGGGGTTCTTCATACCGGCCGGCGGCCTCGTGGCGGCGCGGCTCCTCGTAGCGGCCGGCGTCCTCGTGGCGGCGCGGTTCCTCGTGGCGGCGCGGATCCTCGTGACGGCGCGGTTCCTCGTAGCGGGCGGCGTCCTCGTCACGGCGCGGCTCCTCGTGACGGACGGCGGCCCAGCGGTCGGCCACCCGGTACTCGGTGCCGGTGGCGTCAGCGTGCACCTCGGCCCGACGTTCGCCGACCCGCAACTCGCGACCGTTCTCGTCGTCGCGGACGGCGGCCCACCGGTCACCGGCCCGCAACTGCGACCAGTACTCGCCGGTGTCGTCAGCCTGCAGCGGCGGCCCGGGCTGCGGTGCGGCGGCCCCCGTCCGGTCGCGCTGCTCCGACCAGCCCCGGTCGTCAGGGCTGTCCCAGGATTCCGCCGGCGGTCTCTCCGGGGTGCGGTGTGACCGGGCCGCCGGGGCGGGCTCGTCGGGCTGGGCGTAGGCGTCACGCCGATCGGTCCACTCCGGTTCGTCGCGGCGGCCCGTCCAGCCCGGCTCGTCGCCGTACCCGGCCCTGGGGTGCTGCTCCGGCTCGCTCCTCGCCCGGCCGGACGGCCGCGGGGGCTGATCGGCGTCGCCGCGGGTCCACTCCTGCGCGGGTGCGGTCCACTGACCGGCGTACCCGCCGCCGTAGCGCCCGGCCGGCTCGGCCGGGCCACCGTCCACCACCGTGTGCCGGGTGGTGACGTGCACGGTCTCGGTGTGTCGGACCACGCCACCCGGCCGGTGCGCGGCCTCGGGGCGGTCGTGCTCCCGGGGACGGGCCGAGCCGTACGCGGTGGCGGCCGGCCGTTCCCCGCCGTACATCCCGGCGGCGGCCGGCGGCTCGGGGGCCTCCCGGGCGTACGCCGGCTCGTCGTCGTCCGCGTGCTCGGGGCGCCCCCACCGGGGCGCGTCGTCGGGGCCGGACACCCGGGCTCGGCCGGCCGGCGCGTCGCCCCGGTTACGGGCCACCGGCGTGTCGTCCACCGGCGGCTCGACGGCAGCCACCCGCGCCCGTCCGGCGCCCGCCGGCTCGACAGCGGGGGCGGCACCGGCGAGGGCGGCACCGCTGGCGTCGAGACGACGGCGCACCGCGGCGATCCCCTCGTGGGCCCGTTGCGCCTGGTCGAGCGCCTGGTTACCGCGCTGGGCGGCGGCCACGATCTCGCCGCGCAGCTCCCGACGCAGTTCCTCGATCTCGTCCAGCAATTCGTCGGTCCGCGCCGAGGCGCCCTCGCCGTCGGGCCGCAACGCGATGGAGAGGCCGATCAGCACCACCGCGAGGATGGCGAGCACCGCGGCGAAACGCAGCGGGCCATTGCCGTCGGCCACCAGCAGGATCAGCGCCGCCACCGGCGCGAGCGCGACGCCCGCCCAGAAGAGCATGGTCAGCAGCAGTGGTTGACGCCGGGCGTCAGAGGTGGCCGGGGCTGGCATGGATGTGCAGCCTACCCACGATATCCACCGGAGGGAACGGGGTCCCCGGGACGTGCGGACGCCCCCGCCCGGTCGGGGGCGGGGGCGTCCTCAGCACGTGCGGAAAGGGCTCAGCTGGTGGCGAAGGCGCCATCCGAGGAGAAGATCAGACCCACGCTGATCGAGCCGTCGCGCAGCCCGCTCTTGGTCAGCGGCCCGCCCTGGTCCAGGGAGGAGAACTTGCCGACCGACAGCCCGTAGGTCTTCTCCAGGCCCGGCTTGCAGAACGGACGCTGCTCGCACTCCGGCGGGCCACCCAGCACTGTCGCGCTACCGGAGCACTTCGCGGCCAGCTCGGAGAGGGTCCGCACGCCGTACTTGTCGGCGAATGCCTGGGTCACCGCGAAGGCGTTCTGGTCCTGCGCGGCGGCCGGGGTGCCGAAGGTGAGGCCGGCCTTGTCGCCCTCGGCCTTCAGCGCGGTCACCGTCGTGTTGACGTCCGGCGAGGAGATCGGCTGGGCGTTCTGGCCGTTGGCCTTGGTGTTGAGGAACTCGGCCATGGTCGCCGCGTACTCCGGGACGACCTGGATCTCGCCCTTCTCCAGGGCCGGCGCGTAGAGCTCCCGGTTGCCGATCTGCTGCACCTTGACCTGGTAGCCGGCGGCGGTGAGCGCGATCCGGTACAGCTCGCCCAGGATCTGACTCTCGGCGAAGTTGCCAGCGCCCACAGTGATGTCACCGCCCGGCCCCTTGGCGATGCCCGCGGTGAGGTTGTTCGCGCTGGCGAACTCCTCGGCCGCCACCTTGGGGGTCTTGCGGTCCTCGTTGACGGCCTTGTTGAGCTGGATCAGCTTCGGGGTGTCGAGCGCGGCGGAGACCTTGTCCAGTGCGGCGATCAGCTGCGGATTCGCCGCCTTGCTGTTGACAGCGGGAATGACGTTGTCGGAGTTCTGGAGCTTCTTGTCGTCCTGCAGAGCGATGAGCTGCTGGCCGGCGACCGGGGCGCACCCGGCGCCGGAGGCGCTCGTCTGGGGTGCGTCGGTGCCGGACGAGCCGGCGTCACCGCAGCCGGTGAGGAGTGCTGCCCCGGCGACGGCGCTGACCGCCCCGATCGCCAGACGTGTACGTGCGCGCATGTGCCCGCCTTCCGTGTCCCGGCGCGGCCCGTTCCGGGCCGGCCGCGTGTCCGACGGGCGATCCTGACTGTCGGCCGCCCGCGAATGTCCACCCAACATGCTCCGGAACCGACCGACAACTTGGGATGGACTTCGTCACCCCATCGTCACCGATTTGACGGGCGTGGGTCGTCAGCTCGCCGCGCTCTCACCCGGACGGGTCAGGCGCTCCCGGTGGCGTCGGCGGCCCGGGGCCGCCCGAGGCGCTGCCGCCCGCGCCGCAGCGGCTTGGGGGTGACCAGCCGTTCGACGCCGCCGAGGACCACCTCGGCCAGCAACGCGAGCCCGGCCACCAGCACACCGCCGGCGACGATCTGCCCGCCGCCGGCCGCGATACCGATACCGAAGCCGGTCCGGATGATCTGGCCCAGGCCGCCGCCGTTGACGAAGGAGGCCAGCGCCGCGGTCGCGATCACCTGGACCGCCGCGGTGCGGAAGCCGGCCGCCAGGTAGGGCACCGCGAGCGGCAACTCCACCCGGCGCAGCAGCTGCCCGCCGGACAGACCCATCCCCCGGGCCGCGTCGCGGGCCTCCGGGTCCACCTGCCGCACCCCGGTGTACGCGTTGGCCAGCAGCGGCGGCACGGCGAAGACAGCCAGTGCCACCACGACCGGTGTCTTCCCGAAGCCGCTGGCGAAGACGACCGGGAGGATGGTCAGCAGCGCCAGGGTGGGGATGGCCAGGGTCGCGTTGGAGATCAGCACCACGAGGCCGCCACCTCGACCGAGGTGCCCCAACCAGAGCCCGAGCGGCCAGGCCACCAGGCAGCCGAGCGCCACCGCCAGGGCGGAGATCGTCAGGTGCTCGCCGAGTCGGTCCAGCATGCCGCCGGGGTTCGTCCAGTTCAGTGGGTCGTTGATCCAGGTGATGGCCTGCCCGATCGGGTTTTCCGCGACGGTCACCGTGCCCTCCGGGTGGACCAGGGAGTCACCAGTCGGGCGACCAGGATGAGCAACAGGTCGAGCACGACAGCGAGCGCCACGCAGAGCAGGGCGGCCGTCATGATCTCGGCCTTGTAGAGGTTGTTCTGGAAGCCCGCGAAGATCAATTGCCCGAGCCCGCCGTGCCCGACCAGCACCCCGACCGTGACCAACGCCACAGTCGAGACCGTCGCCAGCCGTACGCCGGTGACGATGCCCGGCAGCGCCAGCGGCAGGTCGATCCGGAACAGCCGCCTCCAGCGGCCGTAACCCATGCCCTCGGCGGCCTCGCGAACCTCCGGAGGCACCTGATTGAGACCGGCCACCACGTTGCGCACGATCAGCAGCAGCGCGTAGAGGACCAGCCCGACCAGCACCGTGGTCGCCCCGGTGCCCAGGTAGGGGGCGATGAACGCGAAGAGCGCCAACGACGGGATGGTGTAGACCACCCCGCTGACAGCGAGGATCGGACCGGCGAGCGGACGGACCCAGTACGCCAGCACTGACAACGGCAGGGCGATCAGCACCGCTATCAACACCGCTCGGCCGGTGAGGGAGGCGTGTTCGCGCACCGCGGCGAGGATCGTGTCAGAGTTGTCCCGCACGTACTGCCAGGAGAACCAGGGGTTACCCGGGTCGGCCCGGTAGCTCAGGCGGAAGGACATACGTGGACGTTACCCCGGAGGCTGCCAGCGTGGCCCAGTCCCCTCGCGCGGCGTCGATCTCCCTGGAGGGCATCCAGAAGCGCTACCCGAACGGCACCGAAGCTGTCCGGGACCTCAGCCTGGAGGTCCGGGCCGGCGAGCTGGTGGTGCTGATCGGCCCGTCCGGCTGCGGCAAGTCGACGGTGCTGCGGATGATCAATCGCCTGATCGAACCGACCGCCGGTCGCATCACGCTCGGCGACGAGGACGTCACGAACGTCGACCCGGTGCGACTGCGCCGTCGAATCGGATACGTGATCCAGAACGTCGGTCTCTTTCCACACCAGACCGTGCGAGCCAACGTGGCCACCGTGCCGGGCCTGCTCCGCTGGCCCAAGGGCCAGACCCGGGCCCGGGTCGACGAGCTGCTCGACCTGGTCGGGCTGGACCCGGCGGAGTTCGGCGGGCGCTACCCGCACGAGCTGTCGGGTGGCCAGCGGCAGCGGGTCGGGGTGGCTCGCGCGCTCGCCGCCGACCCGGTGGTGCTGTTGATGGACGAGCCGTTCTCGGCCGTCGACCCGATCGTCCGGGCCCGCCTGCAGGAGGAGTTCCTGCGCCTCCAGGCCGAGGTGCGCAAGACGATCGTGCTGGTCACCCACGACCTCGACGAGGCCGTTCGGCTCGGTGACCGGATCGCGGTCCTCTCCGAGGGCGGGCACCTGGAGCAGTACGACACTCCGGCCGCACTGCTCGGCGCACCCGCCACTGCGTTCGTACGCGAGTTCGTCGGCGCCGACCGGGGCATCCGCCGGTTGGCGGTCACCCCGCTCGACCGGGAGGCGCTGGAGCCGGTGCCCGAGGACGCCGCACCGGACCTGCCCACCGTCGCTGTCGACGGCTCGGCGTACGACGCGTTGGCGGTCCTGCTCACCTCGGGCCGGGACCGGCTCCTCGTGACCGACGCCGGCCAGCCGGTGGGCGCGCTCAGCCGACAGCGCCTCCTCGACCTCGGCCGCCCGACCAGCTGACCCCCTGGCCGGGGCAGGTACGACCGTCGCGCCCGGCCTGGCCTCGGTCGGGTCAGGCGCGACCGCCGAGGCTGGCGATGCCGATGATCCACCCGGTGAGGAAGCCGTAACCGGCACCGGTGCTGGCGTCCTGTAGGGCCCCCAGCAGTGACGGTGCCGGGCCGAGCAGCGCCGCCAACACGGCGGCCAGCCCGCCAGCCAGCACGTACGCGGCCCAGCCGGAGAAGAACTGGCTGACCGGGCCGGGCACCCGGGCGACCTGAGCGGCGGGCAACAGGTAGAGCAGCGCCACCGCGAGGACCACCAGCAGCACGGCTCGCAGGTCGGCGGCGAACAACCCGCCGGCCTGCCCGTCCGCGTCGAGCCGCCAGGCTGGCCAGGCGAGCAGGCGCGCGTAGAACGCCCCGCCCGACTCCGGGTCGGTCAGTGTGACGGCCCAGCCGGTGTACGCCGGACTGCCGCAGATCCCGACCAACAGCAACACGGCGAGCGCGCCGGTGCCGGCGGCCGTGCCGTAGCGGCTGACCGGGCCGGAACGGTGGATGAGCGACGCGATCCGCCCAGGCCCCGAACCGGTGGCTCGGACGGACCTGGGCTGCCCCGAGCGGCTCAGTGCTTCATCAGGTAGTCGATGAAGGCGGCCCGCAGCAGCGGCGCCGACTCCTCGTAGCCGTGACCGGTCAGCTCCCGCCACAGCGCGTTGGCCTCGTCGATCGTCGGGCCGATCGAGTTCGGGGCGCCATCCAGCACCGTGGCCTCGTCCGCGTTCGGCAGGTGGCGCAGCACCGACCAGAAGAAGCCCACGTCCCGATGCTCCCGGGCCCGGGCGAACGCCCGCTCCCGCAGCTCCTCGGTGGACAGCGCGTCAAGCTCCTCGAACGAGGTTCCGCCCGGGGTGGCGGCAGGTGAGTCGGTCATGTCGCCGAGCCTAACGGTCGAGATCAGCTCCGGCTCGGCGGACGCGACGCGGCTCACCGCTCGTCGGTGTCCCACCGTCGCGGGCTGTCCTCCCACCGCGGATCCCGCCACGGGTCGATCGGTTGCGGCGCGGCCTGCGTCGGCAGCGTGGGAGGCCAGTTGTCGACGGACTGCGGCTGCGGCGTGGTCCAGCCCGAGCTGATCGTGCCGTCGCCGACCGGCTCGACCCGCTCAGGGCTGCCCGCTCGGGGCCGCCCGAGCGTCTCGACCAGCCGGGTGGCCAGCAGGCCGACGCCGAGCGCCGCCCCGCCGACCACCCAGTTGCTCAGCGTCCAGCCGCGCTCCGGCGCGTACACCTGAAAGACCGTGACCAGGCCGACCGCCAACAGCGTGCCGAACACACCGCCCCGGCGGCCGTACGCGCTGGTGCCGGCGAGCACTGCCACGCCGATGGCCAGCACCGTCCAGTCCAGCCCCGAGGTGGGCGCCACCGGCCCGGGGTCGTTGGCGGCGAGCAGGATGCCGGCCAGAGCGGCCAACACCGTGGAGACGACCAACGCGACGGCGGTCACCACGGCGGCCACCGCGCCCCGCCGACGGGCCGGGTCGGCGATCGGTCGGTACCGGCCGACGAGCCGGCGGATCGCCCGGATCGCGCCGAACAGCCCACCCAGGACGGCCACCGCGGCGAAGCCGGCGAAGAGGTAACCGGCGCTGCCGGTGGGGTCGTAGTCGCCCTGCACCAGCACGGGCGCCGATCGACGTTCGATGTACACCACCACGGCGGCGGCGCCGGCCAGGCTGGCGGCCCAGCCCGGCACGTGCAGCACCACCACGGCCAGCGCCAGCGCCAGTCCCCCCACCGCGGCGACCGCCACAGCCGGGCCGAGGGACGCCGGCAGGCCCCGGTCACCCTGCTCGGCGTAGTGCAGGGCTGCCGCTACCGCGATCGGGCCGACTGCCAGGTTCGGCGCGGCCGTCCGCAGGCTCAGCCCGGCGGCCAGGGCGAGCAACCCCAGCCCGACCGCGTCGATCAGCAGCGTGCGCAGGTTGCCGTCGCGCACCGCGGCCGGATCCTCCCGCCAGAGCAGCCAGCTCACGGCGGCCAGCCCGGCCAGCAGCAGCAGCTCCCACCCCAGGTGTACGCCGATCCGATCCCGGCCGGGCTCACCGTGGGTGGGATCGTCGAAGACGTTGTCCAGGACAGCGGCCGGCACCCCCGACGAGGGTTCGGCCGACCGGTCCCGGCCCGCTTCTTCGTACCCCATGACGCCGCCTCCCCAGTGGCCGACCGTCCCCAGTCCGGCGCACGGACGGACCCTGGGTGGCCCTTGCTCTCCGATCGCAGGCACCGTACCCGCGACCGCAGCCGGGCGTAACCCCCTGCTCAGCGCTGGCCGGGGCGGTTCTCCCGAGGGTCCTGCTCGCGCTCGTCGTCGGGGCGTTCCGGCACCCGGCAGGAGCGTTCCAACCAGAGCGCGGCGCCGACCAGCGCCAGCGAGGCGAGCAGGCCCCCGACGGCGGCCGGTCGATCGTCCAGGGCGGCACGGGTGGTCTCCACGAAGAGCCAGCCGGTGAGCCCCGCGTAGAAGCCCGCGAAGATCGCGGCGGCCAGCGCCGACGCCTTGGCCAACACCACGAAGCGGGCGACCAACAGCGGATTGACCGGCTCCCGACCCGGCTTGCGCTCGATCCGGCCCCGGGTGTTGACGGCGGCGTACGCCTCCAGCACGGCGAGCCCGGCCAGCGTCACCACCGGCAGCCAGGGCAGCCGGGGAATGCCGCTGTAGTAGAGGGTGCTGATCAGCAGCCAGGCCACCGCCGCCGCAGCCAGGCCGGCCACGACCAGGGTCGAGATCCGGGTGGGGCCCATCCGCGACCCGTCCGGGCCCGACCCGCGGGGTGGGGGCTTCGCCTGCGTCATGCCGGCCGGTTCCGCTCGGTCATGCCGTCGACTCTAACGCCAACTCCGGCCGGGGACGCAGTTCCAACGCGTCGTCCGCCGCCGGGCCGGTGGTCAGCAGGTCGGTCAGCCAGCCGTGACCGGGCAGCCGACCGTACGGCTGGATGTCGATCCACGGACGCAGCACGAAGGCGCGCAGGTGCGCCCGGGGGTGCGGCAGGGTCAGCTCCTCCTCGTCGCTGAGCACCGGCTCGTCGTCGTCGCCCCAGACCGCGATCACGTCCACGTCGAGGGTGCGCGGCCCGAACCGCCGCTGCGGGTCGCGGACCCGGCCGGCCGCGCGCTCCGCGTCGCGGGCCCGCTCCAGCCAGTCGCGCGGGGTCGCGCTCTCGTCCTGCACGAGGACCACCGCGTTGAGGTACGCGGGCTGATCGGTGTCGCCCCACGGTGGAGTCTCGTACACCCCGGAGAGCACGAACACCGCGTCGCCGAGGGTGGCGACGGCCGTGCGCAGGTGCTCCAGGCGGTCGCCCAGGTTGCTGCCGAGCGAGAGGACCGCCCGGGTCACCGGGTACGCGCCCGGGTCATGGTGACGGCCACGTCGGTGAAGGTGTGCGGCACCGGAGCCTCCGGCTTGTGCACGGTGATCGTCGCCGCGTCGACCCGAACGTCTACCAGGCAGACCGCGAGGAGCCGGTCCGCGAGGGTCTCGATCAGGTTGACCGGCTCGCCGGTCACCACCGCCACCAGGCGTTCGGCCAGCTCGCCGTAGTGCACTGTTGCGGTGACGTCGTCGCTGGCCGCGGCCGGGCCGAGGTCCAACTCCAGGACAGCGTCGACCACGAAGTCCTGCCCCTGTTCGCGCTCGAAGTCGTACACCCCGTGCCGACCGCGCGCCCGCAGGCCGGTCAGCTGGATCCGGTCCGCCGTCATCGCCGTACCTCCTGCTCGTGATCGTCTTGCGTCCGCTTGCTGTCGTGCGGCGGCACGGCCAGGCGGGGGCTGCCGGTCGCCGCCCAGACGGCGAGCGCGTCGGCGGTGGCCTGCACGTCGTGCACGCGTACGCCCCAGGCGCCCGCGGCGACCGCCAGCACACTGGTGGCCACTGTGGCCGCCTCCCGCTGGGCGGTCGGTCGCGGCGTGCCGTCCGCGGCGGCGAGCAACCCACCGAGGTACGACTTGCGGCTCGCGCCGAAGAGCAGCGGGTAGCCGAGATCCAGCAACTCCGGCAGGCGGGCGCTGAGTTCCCAGTTGTGCGCGGCCGTCTTGGCGAAGCCGAGCCCGGGGTCGACGATGAGGCGGTCGGCCGCCACCCCGGCGGCCAGCGCAGTGTCGATCCGTTGGGCCAACTCGGCCCGGACGTCGGCCACCACGTCGGTGTAGGTGGCCAACTCGCGCATGGCACGGGAGTGCCCACGCCAGTGCATCAGCACCCAGGGGCAGTTCGCGTCGCGGACCACCCGGGCCATGTCCGGGTCGGCCAGGCCACCGGAGACGTCGTTGACCACCGCCGCGCCGGCGGCCAGGGCGGCCTCCGCGACCCGCGCGCGGCTGGTGTCGACGCTGACCGCCACGCCGGCGGCGGTCAGCTCGCGGATGACCGGCAACACCCGCTCGGCCTCGGTCGCGGCGTCGATCCGCTCGGCGCCCGGACGGGTCGACTCGCCACCGATGTCGACCAGGTGCGCACCGGCGTCGCGTAGACGGACGCCGTGTCCGACGGCGGCGTCCAGGTCGGCGTACCGTCCGCCGTCGGAGAAGGAGTCCGGTGTGACGTTGAGGACGCCCATCACCACCGGGCCCGAAGCCCGCACCAGATCGGTCACGACTAGACGGTACCGGTCGCGGCGGCGGCGCCCAGCGACCCGGGTAGGCCCCGCACCACTGCCCCTGACGTGCCGATTAGAACAGGTGTACGATCGGTCATCCGGGCAGTATCGGGCAGCCCCTTCGCGGCTTGTCGCAATCCGGGGCGGCCCGTACGCTTTGGAATTGGCCAGCATCGAGATGGCGAAGCTTGGAGGGAGGGCCGAAGCGGGGGAAAACCGCCCAAACCTCGCCACCCTCCGTGGTGAGTAACGAACACAGGGTCAAGAACGCCATGCCCTGTGGAGCACTTTTCCCGCCAGGCTTGCCTATTGCACCGCCGCGGCACCGCCGGCCGCGCTATGGGGAGGTTCCAGTGATCGCCTTCGAGCTCATGGAGACGGCGTCGTCCGGCGTCGCCCACGCGCTCTCCACCCTGGCGTCGGCTCCACTCGCGGAGCCGGCACCGAAGGGGATCGACACCAACAGTGTCGTCACCTTCTTCGCCAGCAAGATCGCGCCGATCCTGCTTGCCGTCCTGGGCGTCATCTTCATCGGCCGTGCCAGCCGAGGCGAGATCTCCAAGGTGCTGACCAGCTCCGCGATCGCCATCGTCGGGCTCGCCTTCATCGCGGGCGCGGCAACACTCTTCTTCGTCGGCGATTACCTGATCGACCTGATCTTCGAATAGGCGCTTCACCAGATGCGGCTGCGCACCGACGACGACATCTACCGGGCCCGCCTGGTCTACCTCGGGCCGCCCGGTTACACCCTTCCGGTCCACCTGCCCTACGCCCAGTACGGGCTCTTCATGCTGCTGGTCCCCCTCTACATGTTCATCCACTGGCTGTTCACGTTGACGGTCGAGCTCTTCCCAGCCTGGGAGATCGCGCTCGCCATCGTGACCACGTCGTTCATCTTCCGGCACGTCGACCCCGATCGGCCGGCGCGGGTGGTCATCCGCACCGCGCTGACCGACTGGCGACGCACCCGGGAGCCGGCGGTCGAGCAGCGCGATCCGCGCCTGGTCGGCAGCCGGATCAGGATTAGGGAGGAGCTGGCATGACCGGACGTACGTCGAACGGTCCTTCGCAGGACGCGGGCAGGGGTCTGCCGACACTCGCCGAGGCGGTCGCATGAGCCGCTCCTCCACGCCGGGCTCCCCGGCCGGCCGCCCGGGCGCGCCGGCAGGTCACCGTGCGCACTCGTTCGACTACACCGAGGACGAGGGCGAGGTTGCCCTCGACCCCGCGCTGGTGACGTCGCCCGGCCATGGTGCCGTCGGCGTCTTCCAGGCACCCCGGCCGGTCCCTCGCCGGACGCCACCGGCCGAGCCCACCGCCGTGTCGGCCGGCGAGAACGCCGACATCGACTCCCCCTTCCTGGACCTCTTCGGCGGCGGGGGGCGACCCACCTCGCCACGAGCCGTCACCGCCGGCCCCAGCACCCGCGAGCAGCCGGCGATCCCGCATCAGCCGCCACCCACCGCCAGCCCGGCGCCACCCCGCGCGGTTCCCGAGCTCGAGCCACCGTGGACGCCGGCCGACCCGCCCGGCAACGGTGGCCGACCCGTCGAGCCACGACACGGTGGCGGCCACCCGGCCAGCGAGTCCCGGGTGCCGCACCAGGCCGGCGATCGACGACCGATGCTGCGTCCGCCGGACGAGCCCTACCCGGCCACCGGCGGCGGGTCGCCGTCGGCGACCACCGGTTCCGTCCGCCGAGCCGCCAACACCGTGCCGGGCAGCCGCCCCACAGCGACGTCGCCGGCCCGACCGGCGGCTCAGGCGCCGCCCCAGCCGGCGGTCGCTGCCGGCCGGGCCACGGCTCCGTCGGAGCAGCCGGCCATGATCACGGCTGCGGATCGGCCAGCTCTCGAACGTACGGCGCGCCGGGCCACCGAAGCGGATCGGCCCAGGAGCACCGGCACCGCGGCCACCGGCAAGGAGATCGCCGCACCCCGACAGCGCACGGCGAGCCGACCGGACCGACCGATCAAGCCGACCCGGGTTCGCGCTCCGAAGATCAAATTCGGGGATCGGGATCCGTCTGTCGAGCTGGCCATCACCGAGATCGCCGGCCACCTGACCTTCACGCCGAACACCGTCACCGCCTGGTACTGGCTGCCCGAGGTCCGCTGGGCGTTCCGGCCGGACGCCGAGCGCGAGGCGCTGCTGTCGGCGATCTCCGAGCAGTACGCCGGCCTGGCCGGCTTCCGACTGCACCTGCGCCGCACCACCCGGCCGTTCCCCGCCGACGAGTGGGCGCGCACCATCGACACGCACACCTCGGCGCCACTGCCCGACGTCCCCGGCACCACCGGCTGGGCCGACCACCTGGTCGCCGCCCAACGCCACCTGATGGCGGTCAACCACGCCGAGGGCCAGACCTACCTGGGTGTCACCTTCGCCCGGCGTTCCCTCGGCGACTCCCTCACCGAGCGGCTGCTGCGCACCTTCGGCCGGGGCACCGCCGATGGGGAACGCCGCAAGCTGGGCCGCACCGTGGAACAGTTCGACGAGGTGCTCGGGGCGTTCGGCATGCGCGGCCGGCGGGTCACCGCCCAGGAACTGGAATGGCTGCTCTACCGCTCGGTGGCGCTGTGCATGTCGCCGCCGAGCACCCTCTCCCCCGTCACCGACGGGCGCTGGGAGCGCGGCGACCTGCTCGCCATGACCGAGCAGGTCGAGCGCTACCGCACCCCGTACGGCTCGACGGTCAAGCTGGTCAACCGGATGACCGGCGAGGAGCGGCACGTGGCAGTGCTCGCGGTCGGCCGGATGGAGCCGCTGGAGATCCCGGAACGACACGAGCCCTGGCTGCACTTCCACGAGCGACTGCCGTGGCCGATGGAAATCTCCACCCGCGTCGACATCCTCGGCTCCGGCGACTCCTTCCGCAATCTCGAACACCGGCTGCGGATGATCCGCTCGCAACAGCTCGACTACGCCGAACACGGCATCGACGCGCCCCCGGAGCTGGAGCGACTGGCCAAGCGCGCCCTGGTGATCGGCGACGAGATGACCACCGGCCTGCCGGTCGACTCGGCCCGTGCGCACGGCTGGCACCGGATCGCGGTCGGCGGCCGGACCAGGGAGGAATGCCTGGAGCGGGCCCGCCGGCTCATCCAGCTCTACTCCCGAGAGCTACGCATCTCGCTGCAGCACCCGAAGAACCAGGACTGGCTGGCCCGCGAGTTCATCCCCGGCGAGCCGATCGCCAACACCGGCTACGTGCGCCGCATGCCGGTGCCGTTGCTCGCCGCCGCGCTCCCCCAGGCCGCATCCAACGTCGGCGACCGGCGGGGCGACCTGATCGGCCGAACCGCCGGCACCTGCCGCCGCCCGGTCTTCCTCGATCTGCACTTCCCCATGGAGGTCCGGGAACGCTCCGGGCTCGCGGTCTTCGTCGCCGAACCGGGCGGTGGCAAGTCCACACTGCTCGGCGCCCTGGGCTACCTGGCCGCCCGCCGAGGTGTCCAGGTGACCCTGCTCGACCCGTCCGGCCCGTTGGCCCGCCTCTGCGCGATGCCCGAGCTGCGGCCGTACTCCCGGGTGTTGAACCTGACCGGCTCGGAGCACGGCACCCTGGCGCCCTACTCGCTCATCCCGACGCCGCTGCGCTCCGAGTTCGGCACCGGGGCCGCCGGCGACCGGGAATTCGAGATCGCGGTCTCCAACGCCCGAGCCGAGCGGCGGATGCTGGTCCAGGACATCTGCATGATGCTCGTCCCGCCGCAGGTCGCCAGGGAGGCGTCGACCGCCACCCTCTTCCGGCACGCGGTCCGCCAGGTCCCCGCCGAGGAGACCTCCACCCTTGACGACGTGGTGAGCTGCCTCGGGCGGCTCGACGACGACGCCGGCAAGGAACTGGCCAACCTCCTGCTGGACACCGCCGAGATGCCACTGGCCATGCTCTTCTTCGGCCGACCGCCGGAAGGGCTGCTCGGTGCCGACGCGGCACTCACCGTGATCACCATGGCCGGGCTACGGTTGCCCGACCTCAAGATCGAACGCGAGTACTGGTCGGCCGAGGAAGCACTGGCCCTGCCGATGCTGCACACCGCGCACCGGCTCGCCGTCCGGCGCTGCTACGGCGGCTCGATGTCGTCCCGCAAACTCGTCGGCCTCGACGAGGCGCACTTCATGGAAGGCTGGCGGTCCGGGCGCTCCTTCCTGGTCCGACTCGCCCGCGACTCCCGCAAGTGGAACCTGGCCGCACTGGTCGCCTCCCAGAACCCCAAAGACATCCTCGGCCTCGACGTGCAGAACCTCGTCTCCACCGTCTTCGTCGGTCGCATCGCCGAGGACGCCGAGATCGCCTCCGAAGCGCTACGGCTGTTGCGGGTGCCGGTGAACGACGGGTACGAAGCCACCCTCGCCTCGCTCTCCGCCGCCGACACCAGCTCGTCCAGCCGGCTCGGCTTCCGCGAGTTCGTGATGCGCGACGTCGACGGCCGGGTGCAGAAGGTTCGCGTCGACGTCTCGTACGTCGAAGGGCTGCTGGACCACCTCGACACGACGCCCGCCGCGATCGCCGCGGCGGCCGGAGTCCTGCCGAGCATCCCCCTGCCGGATCTGGAGGCGTGACATGGCTAGGGCCTGGGCAAGGACTGCGTCGTTCCTGCTCGCCCTTGGCGTACTGGCCGGGGCCACCCTCACCTGGCCGCTGATCGGTGCAGAGGCCGCAGCCGCCGCACCGCCCGCCGCCCAGGCCCGCGCCGACCTCTGCACGACCGCCGAATGGCAGGCCGACTTCCGCGCCTGCGTAGCGAAGCTAGAAGCGGTCGCCGACGACCAGGTCACCTGCCGCAACGCACCAACCCCGGGTACGCCTGACTCCGGGCTCGCCGGCTGGTTCGCCGCCGCGCCGCCGACGGAGGCTGCGAATGGAGTAGCTGGTCGGTACAGCCTCTATGGCTACGGGGGTTATAGCTACACCACCTACGACGTCGGTGGTTGCGCCTCAAGTGTGCTCCATCCGGACTACAAGTTCACCACGACGATCGCCAATGGCGAGTTCATGGCCGCCACCGCGATCATCGGCGCATCAAATGCGCTCAGAGAGCGCGCCTGGGACCCCGGTTCGATGTGGGGTTGGGCTGACCCGCTTGTCGAACAGGCGACCAAGGCCGTGTACCAGAAGGTGTTCAGCGTCTTCGGAATCGTCACCCTGTGTGTGGTGGGACTGTACCTACTCTGGCGGTCCCGCCAGTCAGACATGAGCAACGCGATGACCACCGCGGGCTGGGCACTGCTGGTGATGGTCGCGGTCACGGCGCTGGCCGCGTGGCCGGTCAAGTCAGCGAACATCGCGGACGGCGCACTTGTCACCAGCCTCGGAGTGGTGCATGACGCCGTTGGGCCGCAGGCGAAGGAGCCGGACCCGGGGCGGTGCATCGATCCTGCCCGCTGCAAGGACCTACGCGCCCCTGCCGTCCGCGCAAGCGACACCGCTACCGAGACGATGCTCTACCGGAACTGGCTTCGGGGCGTATTAGGTTCAGCAGAAAGCGAGACCGCGCTCAAATACGGCCCCGCACTTTACGATGCAAAGTCTCTGACGTGGGGCGAGGCCAAGTCGATGCGCGCCAGCTCCGCGGCCCGAGACGCGACGATCAAGGCAAAGCAGCAGCAGTGGGCCCGGGTGGCACAGCAGATCAAGACCGAAGACCCAGAGGCATACGAATACCTCCAGGGTGTACGCGATATGGACCGCGTCGGTGCAGGGTTCATCGCCGTGCTCGCGGCCTTACTCTTCGCCATGTTCGACCTGACCGCGTCCCTACTGGTCCTGCTGGGTTTCCTGATCTTCCGATGGGCGGTGATCGCGGCACCCATCCTGGGCACCATCGGTCTACTGCGGCCGGCCAGCGCCGGTCTGCGACGGTTGGCGAACGCCGTGGTCGCCGCGCTGTTCAACATCGCCATCTTCGGCACCGGGGCAGCCATCTACCTGTTCGCCGTCGATCTGATCATGAGTACCCCCACCATGCCGGGTTGGCTTCAGGTGGTGCTGGTCTGGCTCTGCGGGGTGGTCGGATGGCTGCTGCTGCGGCCGTACCGGCGGATCACCCAACTCGGTGGCAAGGACAGCAGCGAAGCGGTCGGTTCCGCCGGGTCCTGGCATCGCCGGTTCTTCCGCGACATGCGGACCGCCGCTCGCCTGGACGTAGCCGAGCCGGGCGGCACCGCCGAGCCGGTGGGCGGACGTCGACTGTCGCCCGATGCAACCCAGACCCGGCTACGTCCCGAGGCGCGGCGGGAGGACCCGGCCCCGGTGCCGACCGCAGTGGCCGACGGCCGGCGCGCGGACGCGGTACGCCCCGACGGTCGAGAGCGGCCCGAAGAGGCCCCGGCGGAGGAGGGCAGGGGTCGGAGCCGCAAGACCGCCCCGCAGCCCCGACGCCGACAGCCAGCGACCTGGACCGAGCCGGACGTTCCGGCTGAGAATCCGTCGTTCGTTGTCTACCGCCCGGGCTCCACCGAGCGTGTACCGGATCGCACCGGACCTCGGGTGCGCTCAGAGGCGAGGTGACGGTCATGCGACGGGCGTTGGAATTCCTCTTCACCCGGGCGCTGCGGTCCCGGCTGGGCGTTGCGCTCGTGATCGGGGTGGTGGTCGTCGGTGTGCTCGGGGCGGCCAGGCTGATCTCCAACCCGGGAGACTCAGCCGATGGGTTGAGTAGCCGTCCGGATGGGCCGATCATCACCGTGGACCCGACGGCTGGCGACGACGGTCTGCTCAACAGCGCGGCTCCGCCGTCACCAGTGACGTCGCCCGGCGCCCGCACGCCCGAACAGACCGCCGACCGCTTCGCCAAGGCCTGGCTGGGCCGTCCCGGGATGACCACCGAAGAGTGGCAGGCTGGTCTGCGGCCACTTTCCACACCGGGGTTGAGGGAGAAGTTGACCGGTGCCGAGCCCGAGAGCGTGCCGGCCGAGAAGGTCACTGGTCCTCCAACCATGCGGGAGCGGACCGAAACGTTCGTCGAGTTGCTGCTCCCCCTTGATGCCGGCGGGCTCCGGTTGGAGCTGGTCACCTCCGACGATGGTTGGCTGGTCGACGTTCTGGACTGGGAGCGGCCGTGAGCGACGTTGGTAGCGCCAAAATCCGCCGCGGTCCCCTCCGGCTCGGTGTGGTCGCCGCGGTGCTCACCGGGATGTTGCTTCTGCTCTGCTGCACCGGCGGCACCGCGGCGTTCTTCCTCACCGGGCTCGGAGGCGACGACGCCGAGAACGGCGACATCATGGCGGGCATGGAGTGCGGGCCGGGCCGAGCGGTCAACATCGCGGGCAAGCTGCCGCGATTCGCCCAGTACGGCGACAGCCAGGTCCGCAATGCCGCGATCATCATCAAGGTCGGCCAGGACATGGGCGTGCCTTCGCGAGGTTGGGTGGTCGCCCTCGCCACAGCTATGCAGGAGTCCGCCCTACGCAACCTGGCGAACAGCGGCGTAGCCGAGTCCCTGGCTCTGCCGCACGAGGGCGTTGGCGCGGACCACGACTCGCTGGGCCTGTTCCAGCAGCGGCCGGGTTGGGGCAGTGTCGCCGAGCGGTTGAACCCCGCGTACGCGGCCCGCAAGTTCTACGAGAAGCTCGTGAAGGTGGGGAGCTGGCAACAACGACCGCTGACCGTGGTCGCGCAGCGAGTCCAGGTCAGCGCATACCCGGACGCGTACGCCAAGCACGAAGAAATAGCCAGCCGGATCGTGGACGCGCTGGCCGGCGGCGCGGCCCGCACCGTCGAGATCAACGGCAAGGCGGTGTGCAACGCGGCCGAGCGCGGCCAGATCGCTGCCTCCGGTTGGACCGCACCGATCCCTGGCGGAGTCGGCTCCGGTTTCCGCACCGCCAGCCGGCCCAGCCACAACGGAGTCGACATCGGCGCGGCAAAGGGCACCGAGATTCGCGCGGCAGCGACCGGTCGAGTGTTGGTTTCGACCTGCGACGAGGACCGCCGCCTGCGGCAGGACTGCAACGTGGACGGCTTCCCCGGCAAGGGAGGCTGCGGCTGGTTCGTCGACCTGCTGCACGCCGGTGGCTACATCACCCGGTACTGCCACATGGTGGTTCAGCCCTTCGTCAAGAAGAATCAGATCGTGACGGCCGGTCAGGTGATCGGCAAGGTCGGCAGCAGTGGTAACTCCTCCGGCCCGCACCTGCATTTCGAGGTTCACCTGCAGAACAACCGCAACGCCTCCGGCGCGGTGAACCCGGTCCCGTTCATGCGCGAGCGGGGTGCCCCGCTGCGCGCCGCTGAGTGAGGCCACCACGGGTATGACCGGACCGTTACCCGACCCGTTCGCCGACCAGCCGGACTGGGCACCGCAGCCGCCGAGACCGCTGGCGATCGTCCCCGCGACCGAGCGGGTCGAGCTACGCGGTCGACGGGTGCTGGTCGGGCTACCCGGGATGGGTTGGCGCGGGGACCTGCGCGCGGACGACCGGGTGGTGCAGAGCGCCCGGACCTACGTTCCGGTGATCCCCGAGCACGAGTGGTACCGGGCCGAAGCCGACCAGGTCGAGGTGTTCGCGCCGCTGGTGCCGGTGGAGCGGGTCTGGGTGGAAACCGTCGGCAGCCGTCCGGAAGTTGACGACGCCCGGGACAACGGCATCCGGTTGGTTTCGCTGGACGGACCGGCACACCGGACCCCCACACCGGTCTTCGAAGCGGACGCGGTCACCGGTCGGCGGGTGGTGCACGTCGAGGGCGGCCTGGAGCACCGCGACCTTCGAGCGGTCACCGAAACCTACTCGGGTGCCGAAGGCGACATCTGCGTGCGAGTCACACCCGAGGTGGAGTGGTACCGCTGGGCCTGGCGCGGCCAGTCACCCACCACGCTGGAGGTCCCGGTTCACCTCCTGTGGATCGAATGAGAGTCAACTAATCCTGGAGCCGGCACATACACGCCATCCTTCGCGGTTGTTCAAATCGAACTGCCACGTGTCCGCCAAGCTCTGATGGATTCCATCAATTGAGGCACTCCGCCGGATGACAGCGATCACGGTGGCTTCGGTGCCGGCAGTCTCAGTCACGACAACGTCTTCGATGTTGATCGAAAAGGAGACTCCCAGTTCTTGCTCCCTGCGGGCAACCTCCGCAGCGAACTCATCGACCGAGGGAACTGCACCATGGCAGGTGAACAACTTCGCTCGGTTCGGGTCACCGGAGACGAGCGTCGCCTGAAGGTAATTGATCACCGCGACGTCTGGCGTGCTGCGGTCGGGCGTTGAGGCGCGGTTGTACCAAACCAGGGCGGTGGCGACCCCGCCGAGGCAGAGCAGCGCGAGCACGCCCGCGACGACAGTGAGCACCGTCCGCATTCGACGGCGTGGCGGCTGCGGTGCCGGCGGTGCCGGGGCGGGCGGCAGCTGCTCCGACGGTGTCCGCTGGGCCGGTACGCGGGAGACCTGGGAACCGGCGGGGGGCTGCACTGATTCCACCTCCTGAAGTTATCGGCTGGACGCTCCGGAGCCAATGCCTCAGATCCAGCGGATCGTGACGGACCCCTCCCCACCGGTGAGATCCACGACAACACCGTCGCAGCGCCGAGGCACCTCCCGGAGGAGGACCGTCGGCTGGGATACCGTCTCTGCTTGGGGAGGGGTTGCCAACCTCGGGTAGAGGGGGTGGACGCGGTGGCCGGTCCGAAGGCTCGCACGAACCGCGCCGCAGCCCTGCACCGTCGGGCGGCGGCCGTCGCGACAGCGGCTGCCGGCATCCTGGACGAGATGCGGCCGGCTCCGGCCGATCAGCGCCGCCAGTACGAGGTGGCCGATCGGTTACGGACAGCTGCGGCCCTGCTGGCACCGGGCTGGTCGGGCGCGGCACTGAGCTCGCTCACCGTGGACTCGCCGGCGGGTGATGGTCCGCCGCCGTTCGTTCGGGTCGGTACTGCGGCGCCGTTGGACGACGCTCGTTTCCCCGCGTTGGTGCCACTTGTCGGCACCGGTCACCTGAGCGTGGACGCTGACGCGCGGGAGCCGCGGGTGGCGGGTTTGCTCCGGGCCGTACTTTTGCGGTTGTTGGGTGCGGCACCGGCGGGTGCCCTGCTGATTCGCGCGGTGGATGCCACCGGCGCGGTGCTGACGCCGTTCGGGGCGCTGGCGGATGCTGGCCTGTTGCCGCCGCCGGCGGTGGACGTGGCGGGTCTGCGCGCGGTGCTGATCGAGGCGGAGCAGTGGGTGACGCCGGGGGCGAGTGGGCGACGCCGTCACGATCGGACGCTGTTGCTGGTGGTGGCCGCGCTGCCGGAGTCGACCGGCCCGACCGATCTGGCGCGCATCGAGACGTTGGCCGAGCAGGGGCCGGCCGCTGGGCTGCACCTGGTGGTGGCGGGTTGGCCGCCCGCCGGCCCGTACTCGGCCCGGGCACCACTGCCGCACACCACTTCGCTGGCGCTGCGGAATGCGTACGCGCTGCTCGGCGATCCGCCGGGGGCGTCGTTCGCGGGGCCGGGTGCCGATCCGCCGGGCGGGTTGAACTCGCCGGTCTTCGTCGAGTCGGACCCGCCGGCCGAGCTGGTCGACGCGGTCTGTCGGCGGCTCGCCGAGCAGGTGGAGGCGGGTTCCCGGTTGGCGTTGGGTGCTCTGCTGCCGCCGACGGGCGAGCGACTGTGGGAATCGGATTCGGCCGACGGGCTGACCACTACCGTCGGCGACGCCGGGGGCCGGTCGGTGCCGCTGGGCTTCACCGAGTTGACCCCGCACTGGCTGGTGAGTGGCCGGTCTGCGGCCGGCCGGGCGGCGTTCCTGACCACCGCGCTACTCGGCCTGGCCGCCCGGTACGGCCCGGACGACCTGGCGTTCTACCTGACGGATCTCGGCGACGGCGAGTCCTTCGTGGAGTTCTTGCAGACCGAGCGGGACCGGTCGTGGGTTCCGCAGGTGCGCGCGGCAGCGATGGCCGCCGACCGGGAGTACGTCCGGGATCTGCTGGACGAGTTGACGGCCGAGGTCCAGCGCCGCACGGAGGCGGGCGTTCGGGCCGGGGGGCAACGCTTCGCGGAGCTGCGTCAGCACCAGCCGCTGCCCCGGATCGTCTGTGTGGTGGACAATGTGCCGCTGCTCTTCGCCGAGCGGGACCGGCTGGCCGCCGAGGTGGCCGCGCAGTTGGACGGGCTGGCCCGGGCGGGTCGGGCGTACGGCGTGCACCTGGTCCTGGCGGGGGCGGGCGAGTTGGGGCTGAGTGCGCGCGCGGATGCTGGTCATCGGGATTCGGTGCTTGGGCAGTTTCCGGTACGGGTGGCGCTGCCGGGTGGCAGTCCGGTGTTGGAGCCGACGAACGACTCGGCCGCCGGTCTACCGGTGGGCAGTGCGGTGGTGAACACGGCCGGCGGGCTCGGCGGCCCACGGGGTGCGATCCGGGGTCACGAACGGTTGATTCGTCACCCGGACCCGCAGGATCATCCGGAGGTCGTGGAGAAGCTGCGGCACGAGTTGTGGGAAGCCCGTCCGGCCGGGTCGGTGCCGCCGGTGGTCTTCGCGGGTTACGCCCGGCCGATGCTGGCCAACGATCCGCGCCACCGGGCGGCCCTGGCGGGACAGGCGCACGGACCGGCCGCCCTGTTGGGCCGGGCGGTGGATGTGGCCCGCTCGACGGTGGCCGTGCCGTTGGGGCCGGCGGCCGGGCGAAACCTCGCGGTGCTGGGGTCGGGCGCCGCGGCGGGCGGGCTGTTGGCGACGGCGGCGCGGAGCACGTCGGCTCACCACACTCCGGGCAGTGCCCGCTTCCTGGTGTCGGCACCGGATCCGGGCGCCCGGGCCTTGGCGGAGGCGTTGACGGCCGATCTGGCGACCCGGCATTCGGCCGAGTTGGTGGATCTGCCGAGGCTGCTCGCGGACGCGGCCGAGGACCTGCCGACGTACCTTGTGGTCTTCGGGTTGGACCGGCCGGGTCCTCGGGAGCTTCCGGTGGACCGGCTGCGGTCGATCCTGCGGGACGGGCCGCCGGCGGGGCGGCATCTGTTGGGCTGGTGGCGTGCGGTGCCGCCGTTCGCCGCGTTGTTCGAGCCGGCGGGCGAGGTCGACAAGCTGGCGGCGGTGGCCGTGCTGGACGTGCCGGTCGCGCAGCTCACTGCGGTCTTCGGTCGGCAGGTCGAGTGGCAGGTGCGCTCCGACCGGGCGGTGCTCTGGGACGGCCCGGACGAGCGGGGCACCGTCCTGGTGCCGTTCGCCGACGAGGCCGGCTGATCGGGTGGCGCGGGTGGAGGGTGTCGGGGTGGATCCGATCGCGACGGTGACCGGGCCGGGGCGGCAGCGGGCAGCTGCGGCGACCGGGGACGCGACGCCGCGGGCGGTCGAGCCCAGCGCTGCCTGGACGGAGTATCTTGCGGCCGCCCGCCAGTTGGACGGGGTACGCCGGGGCGCGGCTACAGCTGCCGGTGAGCAGGCCCGGTCGGCGGAGGCCGCCCGGGAGGAGTTGACGGTGGTCCGTACCGGGCTGGCGAGTCAGCAGGAACGGCTGCGCGAGTTGGCCGTACCGGCGATCTCCCTGGTGCCGTCGCCGCCGGAGCTGACCGAGGCGGCCCGGTCGATGGCGGGTGGCCCGGCGGCCGTTTTGGCGGCGCTGCGGACGGCGCGTGGTTGGGCCGAGGCGGCGGACGCTGCGCTGGCCGCGCGCCGCCGGTTCCGGCCCGGGTCCTGGCCCGCGCGGGCGCGCAACCTCCTGGTGTACGGGCCGTTCGCGCTGCTGGTGCCACTGATCCAGGTCGTGGTTCTGGCCACGACGGGGGTGGGACCGGCCACTGTGGCGGCGTTGATCTGCGGGCTGCCGATGCCGGCGGTCGCGTTCGTCGCCGGTTGGATCGGCATTGGCCGGTTGTTCCGGGTCAGCCCCACCGAGCGGCTGGACCGTACGGTGCGTTTCGGCGCGCTGGTGTGCCTGGTGCCGGCGGTGCTGGCCACGGCCGGCCTGCTGTTGGCGCTGCTCGCCGGCTGACCCGTCGGGCCGGAAGGCCGTCCGGCCGGAACGACGCCGAGCGGGTGGGGGAAACGCAACGGCCGGCCGTCCCGGATGGGTGTCGGCCGGCCGTGGTGCGTCGGGGTGTCAGCGGGGGATGATCAGCGCCATCGCCTCGGCCCGCGACTTGGAGTCCGACTGCAGGATGCCGCGTACGGCCGACGTGATGGTCTTGGCACCGGATTTCTGGATGCCGCGCATCGCCATGCACATGTGTTCGCATTCGAGCACGACGACGACGCCGCGTGGTGCGAGTTTGCTCATCAGCAGGTCGGCGACCTGCGACGTGAGCCGTTCCTGCACCTGCGGACGACGGGCGAAGACCTCGACGAGTCGGGCCAACTTGGACAGGCCGGTGATCCGCCCGTCGGGGCCCGGGATGTAGCCGATGTGCGCGCTGCCCCGGAAGGGCAGCAGGTGGTGCTCACAGAGGCTCATCACGTCGATGTCCCGGACGATGACCAGCTCTTCGTGGTTGGCCTCGAAGGTGGTGCTGAGCACCTTGGCCGGGTCGACCCGCAGGCCGGCGAAGAGTTCGGCGTACGCACGGGCGACCCGGGCCGGGGTCTGCTGGAGTCCGTCGCGGTCCGGGTCCTCGCCGACCGCGATCAGGATCTCGCGGACGGCTTTCTCGATCCGGCCGAGGTCGACCGCGTCCTCGACGGGGCGGCCGGTCAGTTTGCCGCTGATCAGCCGCGCGGCCACGTAGTCCAGCTCGTCGTCGCCGTCGGGTCGTTGCTCAGTGCGTGCCGTCCGAGTTGTTGGACGGCGCGACGCCGCCGACCGACGCCTGCGCGCCGTCGGCCTGGGCCTGCGCCTTGAGCTTGTCCTTCTCCGCAGGGGTGAGCACGGGCGGCTCGGTGGAGGGCTGGCGCTTGCCGAAGCCGTTGTACGGCGCCAGCGGCGGGCGCTTGACCACCCGGGAGCAGATCCGCGCCATGTCGGCCGTGGAGAGGGTTTCCTTCTCCATCAGCTCGAGCACGATGTTGTCCAGGACGTCCCGGTATTCCACCAGGATCTCCCAGGCCTCGTCGTGCGCCAGCTCGACCAGTGCCCGCATCTCGCCGTCGATCTCGGCGGCCACCGAGTCCGAGTAGTCCCGCTCGTGGCCCATGTTGCGGCCGAGGAACGGCTCGTCCCCGCTGGTGCCGTACTTGATCGCGCCGAGCTTGGAGCTCATGCCGTACTGGGTGATCATCGCGCGGGCCAGTTGGGTGGCCTTCTCGATGTCGTTGCCGGCGCCGGTGGTCGGCTCGTGGAAGACCAGTTCCTCGGCGGCGCGACCGCCCAGCGCGTACGCCAGGGTGTCGATCATTTCGGCGCGGGTCTGGGTGTACTTGTCTTCGGTCGGGAGCACCAGGGTGTGGCCCAGCGAGCGGCCACGGGACAGGATCGTCACCTTGTGCACCGGCGCGGCGTGCGGCAGCGCCCAGGCGACCAGAGCGTGACCACCCTCGTGGTACGCGGTGATCTTCTTTTCGTTGTCGCTCATGACGCGGGTCCGCCGCTGCGGACCGGCGACCACCCGGTCGATCGACTCTTCCAGCGAGTCGTTGCTGATCGCCCGCTGCTCCTTGCGAGCGGTGAGCAGGGCCGACTCGTTGATCACATTGGCCAGGTCGGCGCCGCTGAAGCCCGGCGTACGGCGGGCCACCGCGTCGAGGTCGACGTCGGGCGTGAACGGCTTGCCCTTGGCGTGCACCCGCAGGATGGCCTTGCGGCCCTCCATGTCGGGGGCGTCCACCGGGATCTGCCGGTCGAACCGGCCCGGGCGCAGCAGCGCCGGGTCGAGGATGTCCGGCCGGTTGGTGGCCGCGATCAGGATGACTCCGCCCTTGGTGTCGAAGCCGTCCATCTCGACGAGCAGCTGGTTGAGCGTCTGCTCCCGCTCGTCGTGGCCGCCGCCCATGCCGGCGCCACGGTGCCGGCCGACGGCGTCGATCTCGTCGACGAAGACGATCGCCGGGGCGTTGGTCTTGGCCTGCTCGAACAGGTCACGGACCCGGCTGGCGCCGACGCCGACGAACATCTCCACGAAGTCGGAGCCGGAGATGGAGTAGAAGGGCACGCCGGCCTCGCCGGCGACCGCGCGGGCCAGCAGCGTCTTGCCGGTGCCGGGCGGGCCGAACAGCAGCACGCCCTTCGGGATCTTGGCGCCCAGGGCCTGGTACTTGGCCGGGTTCTGCAGGAAGTCCTTGATCTCGTACAGCTCTTCGACGGCCTCCTCGGCACCCGCGACGTCCGCGAAGGTCGTCTTCGGAGTGTCCTTGGTGATCATCTTGGCCTTGGACTTGCCGAAGTTGAGCACCCGGGAGCCGCCGCCCTGCATCTGCGACATGAAGAACAGCAGCAGGAGCACGAGCAGCGCGATCGGCAGCAGGTTGACCAGCAGGCTCACCCAGATGCTGTCCGAGGAGACCTTGGCGTCGGCCGGGCCGGTGACCCGGTTGTTCGCCTTGGCGTCCAGCACCTCGTTCCAGATCTCGTCGCCGACCTGGTACGGGAACTGGGCCTCGATCTTGTTGGTCTCGGTCTTGCCGAACTTGGTCTTCTGGGCCAGGTCCAGCTGGAGCGTCTGCTCCTTGTCCTGGAAGACCACCTTGTTGATCTTGGCGGTGTGCAGTTGATCGAGCGCAACGGAAGTGTCCACGCGGTGGTAGCTGGGACCACTGGTGAACAGCTGACTGAGCACAACGGCGCCGAGGATGACCAGGATGATCCAGACCACCGGTCGGCGGAAGAAACGCGTACGTTCCATACTGTTGTCGAGCGCCGGGGCGCCCGCATCCTCCTGATCGACGTCCTGACCGTCTGATGGTGTCGCCGCGTTGAGCGGCGGCCGGGGCCGCCGTGCGGGCCAGCCTCGACCCCGAGGCGCGAAAACTACCGCGCCGCGGTCATTCGACGGTACACCGTGCACGCGAGGAGTGAGCTTGCGAGCCCCGCAGTCGTGCACCATCAAAGACCGCGTACGGGTGGAAGCCGGCGTGGCGGGGAGTCCGGCTCGGCCACCCGAGCGCCCGGTCACGCGATCGAGAGGGTCGAGCGCGGAGAAACCTCCGGGCCACCGTGCTACACGGTAACCGCATCAGCTGAGAGCGCGCTGAACGTCGGCTTGATGGATGCCGATGCAAGTAGGGCTCATGTCGACCGGTGGGCCGCCGTGCCGGGTCGGGCCCGACGTCAGGAGCGGGCGTAGACCTCGGGCTTGAGCACCCCGACGTACGGCAGCTCCCGGTAGCGCTCGGCGAAGTCGAGGCCGTACCCGACCACGAACTCGGTGGGAATGTCGAAGCCGACGTACTTCACCGGGACCGGCACCTTCACCGCGTCCGGCTTGCGGAACAGGGCGACCACCTCGACGCTGGCCGCCGAGCGCGACTCGAGGTAGCGCAGCAGCCAGGAGAGCGTGAGCCCGGAGTCGACGATGTCCTCGACGACGACCACGTGCCGACCGGCGATGTCCCGGTCCAGATCCTTGAGGATGCGGACCACCCCGGAGGAGGTGGTGCCCTGGCCGTAGGACGAGATGGCCATGAAGTCGAGCTCCGCCGGCGGGCCGTTGCGGCCCAGCGCCCGGGCGAAGTCCGCCATGAACATCACCGCGCCCTTGAGTACGCACACCAGCAGCAGCCCGTCGCCGACGTGGGAGTAGTCGGCGGAAACCTGCTTGGCCAGCTCCGCCGTCTTCTCGCGGATCTGCGCCTCGGAAATGATCACGTGGTCGATGTCGGCGTCGTACCAGGAGCCGTCAGCCATGACTCCTAGCCTGCCGTACGTCGGATGGCCTCCGTCGGCGGGGCCGCACCTTTTGGCGCGGTCCCGCCGAGGATTTTCCGGGCAAATAACGCTAAAGACATCAGTTGGTGCGTGACCGCCAGCGGCGGCCATCGTCGCTCGGCTTCCAGTCGGCCGAATCGTGGCTGTCGACGGTGAGGCCGGCCGCCGAGGCGGCGGCGAGGAGGACGAGGAACAGGAGGATGAACAGGAACTCCATGGCGGCGCTCGCTTTCGCATGATTGCTGTCGGTTTCGCCGCCGGTGCGCACCGGACTGAGACCAGTCTGCGACCTCACGAAGCGACCGGACAGTGGCAGGAATGCCATCGGTCATCGATTTACTGCCACCTGTCGGGTTACCCTCGTCACATGCTGCGGTCCGTTGCCGTCCTCGCCCTCGACCAGGTCGCTCCCTTCGAGCTCGGCGTGCTCGCCGAGGTGTTCGGCACCGACCGGACAGCCGACGGTTTCCCCGCCTACCGCTTCCAGGTGTGCAGCCCGGACGGCGCTCCCGTGCGCACCTCGTCCGGCTTCCACCTCACCCCGCACGCCGACCTCGGCCCGGTCGACGAGGCCGACCTGGTGGCCATCCCCGCGCACAGCCAGGGCACCACAGTCCCCGGCCCGGTGCTCGACGCGCTCCGCCGGGCCGACGCCCGCGGAGCGCACCTGTTCAGCGTCTGCTCCGGAGCCTTCCTGCTCGGCGAGGCCGGGCTGCTCGACGACCGCGAGTGCACTACCCACTGGCGGTACGTGGACGAGCTGCAACGCCGACACCCGCGCGCCCGGGTGCGGTGCAACTCGCTCTACGTCCAGGACGGCCGGTTGCTCACCAGCGCCGGCACGGCGGCCGGCATCGACGCGTGCCTGCACCTGATCCGCCAGGAGCACGGCTCGGCCACCGCGACCCGGCTGGCCCGGCGGATGGTGGTCCCGCCGCACCGCGACGGCGGTCAGTCCCAGTACGTCGAGGCGCCCATCCCGAAGGCGCCCGAGGCACCCACCCTCGAACCGGTGCTCGAGTGGCTGATGGGTCACCTGGACCGGACGATCACCGTGGAGGAGTTGGCCGCCCGCGCCGGCATGGCGCCCCGCACGTTCGCCCGCCGGTTCCGCGCCGAGACCGGCACCACCCCGCACGACTGGCTCACCAACCAGCGGGTGCTGCTCGCCCGGCGGCTGCTGGAGGAGACCCCGTTGAGCGTGGAGGCGGTCGCCGACCAGTCCGGCTTCGGCGACGCGGCCGCCTTGCGCCACCACTTCAGTCGCCGGGTCGGTGCCACCCCGCACAGCTACCGGACCACCTTCCGGGACCGGGCGCACAGCGGCTGAGACCGGCCGGGCAGGTCAGGTGGGGCGCACCGAATCCAGTCGGCCGTCTCGGCGCAGCACCCGGACACCGCCGGGCAGGTCGGCCGGGCCCTGACCGTGCCAATCGGTCACCAGGGCGTCCAGGGCGGCGACGTGCCGGTGCGACAGGGCAGCGGGCAGCGCGCCCAACTCGCGGGCCCAGGAGTGCAGCACCCGGCCGCGTACGGCGGGAACCAGGCCGAGCAGCGCCGGCACGGACAGCCCTCCGTCGGGGCACCGGGCCGCCGCCAGCGCCGTCCCCGCCAGCTCGTCGAGCGCGGCGTTGTCGGCGGCCACCAGCCGGGCGGTACGCGCCAGGTTGTCCACCACGCCCGGCCCGAGCGCCCGCACCAGCGCCGGCAGCAGGTCGCCGCGCACCCTCGAGCGGGCGTACGACGGGTCGCTGTTGTGCGGGTCCTGCCACGGGCTCAGCCCGAGCACGGCGCAGGCGGCGCACGTCTGCTCCCGGCCGATCTCCAGCAGCGGGCGCAGCAGTGGCACCCCGCCCAGATCGCGTCGGGCGGGCATCCCGGCCAGCCCTCGTGGGCCGGCGCCCCGGGCGAGCGCGAGCAGCACCGTCTCCGCCTGGTCGTCCCGGGTGTGCCCGGTGAGCACCGCGACGGCGTTCTGCTGCCGGGCCGCCTCGGTCAGCGCCTGGTAGCGGGCCTCACGGGCAGCCGCCTCCGGCCCGCCGGGACGCCCGGCCACCTCCACCCGGACCACAGTCGCCGACGCGAACCCGACACCTCGCCCCCAGGTGGCCACCGCCTCGGCGCGCTCCGCGGAACCGTCCTGCAAGCCGTGGTCGACGGTGACGAGCGTCGCGTCGCGGCCCAGCCGCGGCGCCACGAAGACGGTGGCCGCCGCGAGCGCGAGCGAGTCGGCACCACCGGAGCAGGCGACCAGCACCGGACCGCCGGACGGCAGACCGGTCAGGGCGCGGCGGACCGCCACCCGGATCGCGGCCACCGACGGAGCGAGCGCGGCCACCGGCGGGTGGTCAGCCAGCGGCCGGGATGGTGCCGGCCGGGCCGTGCACCCGGGCGACCCAGGCGTCCGGGTCACCCAACTCCGACAGGCGAGGCAGGGTCAGCGGCGAGTTGAAGATCGAATTGAACCCGTCCATGCCGACGCGTTCCACCACCCCGTGCACGAACTTGCGTCCCTCGGCGTACTGGCGCATCTTGACGTCCACCCCCAGCAGCCGGCGGATCGCCTTCTCCAGCGGGTTGCCGGCCTCCCGGCGTCGGTTGAACGACGCCCGGATCCGCTCCACGCTCGGGATCACCTGCGGGCCGACGCCGTCCATCACGAACTCGGCGTGCCCCTCCAGCAGGGTCATCAACGCGGTGAGCCGGTCCAGTACGGCCCGCTGTGCCGGGGTCTGCACGATGTCCAGCACGCTGGTGCGGCTCTCCGGGTCACGGACCGCGTCGGACAACGTGGCCACCCCGCGCCGCAACCGCTCGACCAGGTGCTCACTTCCGCTGGACGAGGCGTCGACGAACGCCTGCACCTCGCTGAGGAAGTAGGCCCGCATCCACGGCACGGCCGTGAACTGGGTGCGGTGGGTGACCTCGTGCAGACACACCCAGAGCCGGAAGTCCCGAGGGTCGGCGCCGAGCTTGCGCTCCACCTCGACGATGTTCGGTGCGACAAGCAGCAGCTGGCCCGGGTCGGCCGAGAAGACCTCGTACTGGCCGAGCACCCGGCCGGAGAGGTAGGCCAGCACCGTCCCCGCCTGCACCCCGGTGAGCCGGGACCCGATCGCCTCGGTCAACGCGCCCGGTTGCTTGTCGCCGGAGAGCCGACTCACCAGCGGTGTGATCACCTCGCGGAGACCGGCGATGTTTGTCGCGGCCCAGTCGCGGCGATCGACCACCCGGACCGGCGGATGCGACACCTGCGCCCGCAACCCCGTGTAGTCGGCCACGTGCCCGGCCGCCTCGTCCGTCAGCCGACGCAGGTCGCCGACCACGTCGGTGGCTTCCGCGTACGACACGCGGGGGCCAGACTTGCTCAACGCCCCCGCGGTGGCGGCGGCCAGATCCCAGTCCACGAACTGCGCCATGAACCCACCGTACCCGCGCCGCGACACCCCGGCCCGGGCTCGCGCCCTCGATCGACGCCGATGGCGACCGCGTCGCCCCCCGGACCGGCGACGGTCAGCCGCAGCCGCAACCGGCCAGCGCGGCGGCGATCCGGTCCAGTGCCGGCTGGGCGGTGTCCCGGTCCCCCGGCACCTTGTCGGTGAGCACCGCGAAGGTCAACAGCCGCCCATCGGCGGTGGTGACCAGGCCCGCGACGGAGTGCACGCCGGTCAGGGTGCCGGTCTTGGCCCGGACGCTGCCCGCGCCCGCGGCGGTGCCCGCGGTGTTGCGGTAGCGCTCGTTCAGGGTCCCGGACCAGCCGCCCACCGGCAGACCACCGAAGACGCCGGCCAACTCCGGATGGTCCGGGCTGGCGGCCAAGCGGATCAGATCGGTCAGCAGCGACGGGCTGATCCGGTTGAGCCGGGACAGGCCGCTGCCGTCGGAGACGCTGATCTCGTCGGCGGGCAGGCCCAGCTCCGCCACCTCGGCGTCCATGGCGGCGGCGCCGCCGTCGAACGAGGCGGGCTGACCGCGGGCCAACGCGACCTGCCGGGCGAGCGCCTCGGCCACCAGGTTGTCGCTCTCGCTGATCATGACGTCGACCAGCCGGATCAGCGGCGGAGACTGCACCACGCCGAGTTCGGTACCCGGTGCCGGGCTGGCACCGGCCGCCGCCTGAGGCGGGGCCGCACCCCGCTTCACGGAGTCGGTCGGCACCCCGAGCAACCGGGCGAACGCCTTGCCGGCGGCCAGGTCCGGCTCGGCGAACCGCGGGGCGGACCCGTGCTCGACACCCGGGTCGGTACGCGCGCCGTCGGTCATCAACGCGGTCACCGCGCCGCCCGAACCGCCGGTGGGGATGTCGTCGTCCCAGCCGGGGCCGTAGATCGGGCCGGAGTAGACCGAACCGTCGACTGTGACACTGGTCGGGGGCGTGCCGCCGAGCGCGGTACGCACCTGGGCGGCCAGGTCGTCGAGGCGCGCCGCCCCCGGGTAGTAACCCTTCTTGTTGATCGCGAGGGTCGGGTCGCCGCCCCCGACGATCACCACCTCGCCGGCCTTCGCGCCGGCCACGGCACGGGTGGGAATCCGGTAGCCCGGCCCCCGGGCCGCCAGCACTGTCACAGCGGTAGCCAGCTTCGTCACCGAGGCGGGCACGGTGCCGTCGTCCGCTCCCTTGGCGAACAGCGTCTGACCGGTGATCACGTCGGCGACCGAGACGTTCACCCGGTCGCCCAGGGCGGCGACGCCGACCAGTGGATCGAGCACGGCCCGAACCCCGTCCGGGGTGGGCACCGGGGCGTTCGAGTCCGGGCCGCCCAGCACGTCCGACGGGGCGGGTTCCGGAGTCACGCCGACAGCGTTCGGCCCGGACCCGGCGTCGTCGCCCAGCCATCCGGCGACCGGGCCGGGACGGGTGATCACGACTCCGACGCTGGCGAGCACCAGCAGGAGCACGGCGGCCAGCACCACCGGCAGCCGTCTCCGGCGGCGCGACGCGGCGACTGCGGGCGCGGGCGCGGCGTCGGCGGGTGCCGGCAACGCGGAGATCGGCGGGCCCACCGGGGGGACGCCGCCGGGGCCGGTCGGCCCGGGATCGAACGACGGGCTGAGCGGCGCAGGGCTGACCGGGACCGTGGCACTGCCGCGTGGCGGGCCGCTCACCGGTTGCTCACCGCCGGCTACCGGGAAGTGACCCGCGTTCGGAGCGGGCGACGCCGGCCCGGCCGGCGGGCGCCAGGGCAGCGGCGGGGGTCGCTCGGGCACCGTCTCCGGTGCCGGGGTCGGTGCGTCGGGAGCCCGTGGAAGGTGCGCCTCCGGCACCGGGACCCGCCCCTTGGCACTGCCGGAGCCGGATCGTCCGGTACCGTGCGCGGAGCCCCCGTCCGGGCGGTAGTGTGAATCTTCCCTCCCCACGACCCCCTCCTCCCCCAGCGAAAATCGGCTTGGGTGACACTACTTCGGTCCGAAGACTATGCGGCGGCCGGAGTCGGCGGGTGGGCATTCACCTGTCCGGAGGGCCGCCATTGGTTCCGTTAGCCAGCGTGGGCAGACGAGGGAGCGTGCAGATGGATTTCGACGTGACGGTTGAGATCCCCAAAGGTCACCGGAACAAGTACGAGGTGGACCACAAGACCGGCCGGATCCGGTTGGACCGCACCCTCTTCACCTCCACCCAGTACCCGGCCGACTATGGGTTCATCGAGGGCACGCTGGGCGAGGACGGCGACCCTCTGGACGCCCTCGTGCTGGTCCCCGAGCCGACCTTCCCGGGTTGTCTGATCCGCTGCCGCACCATCGGCATGTTCCGGATGACCGACGAGAAGGGCGGGGACGACAAGGTCCTCTGCGTGCCCTACGAGGACCCCCGCCAGGAGCACCTGCGCGACATCCACCACCTGGGCGAGTTCGACCGCCTGGAGATCCAGCACTTCTTCGAGGTGTACAAGGACCTGGAGCCCGGCAAGTCGGTGGAGGGCGCGACCTGGGTCGGCCGCACCGAGGCCGAGGCCGAGATCCACGCCTCCTACCAGCGGGCCCGCGACGCCGAGGCGCGCGGCGAATCCACCCACTGACGACCGCTGACGCACCGGGCCCGAGGGCCGCTCAACCGAGCAGCCCTCGGGCCCGGTCGTACAGGTCGAGCACCGCGCAGGCGATCGGCACCACGGCGACCACCAGGGCCGTGTCGGTGAGGTCAGCGATCCTCCCGAGGTACGGCGAGACCGGCCGGCGGGCGTACCCGGTGCCGCTGGCGACCGCCACCAGGGCCAGCGCCGCCCCGCCCAGGACCAGCACCAGCCGCCCCGTCTCGTCGGCCCGACCGACCAGCACCGCACCCAGCGCCGCGTAGCCGGCCAGCCCGGCGAGCACCGTTGGCACCCGGTGTCGCAGCGCCACGAACAGCCGCGACCTCAGCAGCAGCACGGCCGAGGTGACCGCCACCAGCACCCGACCGGCCGTGCCACCGGCGGCCACGAGTACGACAGCGGTGGCCACCACGAGCAGCGCGTGGCCGATCAGCATTCCGGTGAGCATCTCCTCGGTGCGGATCACCGCGGCGTGCACCCGGCCCCGGTCCGGCAGGTCCCGGACCCGCTCCGGCTCCTCCGCGGAGGTGGCGGCCGGCAGGGTGATCGGCGGCAGGGGTAGCTTGCCCAGCCGGATGGCCAGCAGCGGGATCACGCCGACGGCGAAGACCAGTGCGCTGAGCAGCACCGCCGCCGTCCCGGCCGTGGTCATCAGCAGCCCACCGAGCGCGGCCCCCGCACCGATCAGGCCGACAGTGACACCGGCCACGAAGACCCGCAGCCGACTGGCCACCCCGAGGAGACCGATCAACGCCGCCAGCAGCAGCGCGACCGAACCGGCCAGCAGTTCGGGAGCGCCCACCCAACGGGCCGGCCCGAACGGTCCGACCGGGTCGCCGGAGCCGACGGCCAGGGCACCGGCAGTGAACGCGTAGGGCAGCGCGTAGCCGCCGAGCGTCGCCCCGGCGGCGCCGTCGCCGTTGGCACGGGAGGCGACAGTGGCGGCCACGGTGAGCACCAGCGCCACCGCGACGGCCGCCAGCCAACCGGCCCGCTGCGTCGGGCCACCGGAGAGCAGGGCGAGCAGCCCGACCGCGAGCGGTACGGCGGCACCGGCCAGACCGGCTGCCCGGGTGGCGGTGGGCGACCAGGCGCCGCCCCGGCGGCGAGCGCCGTCGGCGATCGCCTCGATGACGTCGTCGTACTCCAACTCGGGCCAGTGCGCGCGGGCCGGCACGAGGTGCAGCACCTCGCCGTCGCGGACCCCCTGCGGCAGCAGCGCCTGTGCGGTCACCAGCAACGCCCCGTCGGTGCGGCGGAGCACCCAACCGCCGTGCTGCTCGCCGTCGTCGGCGAGCCCGACACCGGCGTGCCGGAGCACGTCGGGCAGCAGCTCGGCCAGGGGCACCTGCTCCGGTAGGGCGACGTCCACCCGTCGTTGCGGCGCGCTGATGGTGACGCGTGCCAGCCCGGTAGTCATCGACTGGTCTCCATATCGACTGGGATCGGAGGCTGCGCGGACGACAGGACTTTACCTACCATGAGCCAGGCTCGGGTTACCCAGCGCTGTCAGGAGGCCGAGTGTCCACCGTCGTCATCAAGCGCCCACCGCGCCGACCAGCGCCGGAGATTCCCGCCGGTGAGCTGTCGGTCGACGCACCGCCGGAGATCCCCGTGGTGACCGGCGGGCGGTGGCAGCAGCTGCTCATGCTGCTGCCCATGCTCGGCGGCACGGTCGCGATGGCGATGATGTTCGGCCGGGGCGGCGGGGCCTACTCGTACGTGGTGGGCGGCATGTTCGGGCTCTCCTCGTTGGCGATGCTCGTGACGTCCTGGGGCAGCGCCTCCGGCACCCCTAAGAAGTCCGAGATGATGGCCGCCCGCAGGGAGTACCTACGCCACCTGGCCACGCTGCGGCGGCGGGTCCGGCGGACCGCGGGCCAGCAACGGGCCGGGCTCTACTACCGGCACCCGGATCCGGGCCGGCTCTGGTCGACCGTGGACAGCCACCGGGTCTGGGAGCGGCGCCCCGCCGACCCCGATTTCGCCGTGGTGCGGGTCGCCGTCGGGCCGCAGACACTGGCCACCCCACTGATCCCACCGGTCACCCGGCCGCTGGAGGAGCTCGAGCCGATGACCGCCGGCGCGCTTCGCCGCTTCCTGGACGCGTACTCCGTGGTGCCGGACCTGCCGGTGGCGCTGTCGCTGCGCAGCTTCGCCCGGGTGCACGTGCGACCCGCCGGCCGCGGCAGGGCGACCACCCCGACCACCGGTGGGCCACCCACCGGCGACCCGGCGGCGCAGGCCCTGGTCCGGGCCGTGCTGACCCAGCTCGCGGTCTTCCACGCCCCCGACGAGCTGCTCGTCGCGGTCTGCGCCGGGCCCGAGCGCCGCGCCTGCTGGGAGTGGGTGAAGTGGCTCCCGCACGCTCACCACCCCGGTCGCACCGACGCGCTCGGCCCGGTACGCCTGGTCACCAGCTCGGCCGCCGAGTTGGAGTCGCTGCTGGCCGACGTGCTGGCCACCCGGTCCCGGTTCAGCCCGGCCGGCCCGGCCACCGACGGCCCACACGTGGTGGTGGTCCTCGACGGCGGCGACCTGACCGGTGCCAGTGACCTGACCGGCGACGGCGGCATCGACGCGGTCACAGTGCTGGACCTGGACACCCCTCCGCCCCGACTGCTGGACCGGTACGCGCTGCTGCTGGAGTTGCACGGCCGGCGGCTGCACTCGCGGTCGTCCGACGGGTACGCCGAGGTGGGCACCGCCGACCAGTTGGATCTGGCCGACGCCGAGGCGGTCGCCCGACGGTTGGCGCCGCTGCGGCTCGCCGGCGCGGCCAGAGGGCCGGACGCCCCGCTCCAGGCCGACCTGGGCCTCCCCGAGCTGCTCGGTCTCGGTGACCCGGAGAGCTTCACTGCGGAACAGGGCTGGTTGCCGCGCTCGGCACGGGACCGGTTGCGGGTGCCGATCGGGGTGGGTGCGGACGGCGGCGCCATCGAGCTGGACCTCAAGGAGTCCGCCCAGGACGGCATGGGCCCGCACGGCCTGCTCATCGGGGCGACCGGCTCCGGCAAGTCCGAGCTGCTCCGCACGCTGGTGCTGGGGCTCGCCGCCACGCACAGCTCCGAGCAGCTCAACTTCGTGCTCGTCGACTTCAAGGGTGGCGCCACCTTCACCTCGTTCGACCGGCTGCCGCACACCGCGGCCGTGATCACCAACCTGGCCGACGCGTTGCCCCTGGTCGATCGCATGGTGGACGCGATCAACGGGGAGTTGGTCCGCCGCCAGGAGCTGCTGCGGCGGGCCGGCAACTTCGCCAGCGTGCGCGACTACGAGCGGGCCAGGGCGGCCGGCAGCCCCCTCGCCCCGCTGCCGTCGTTGCTGCTGATCTGCGACGAGTTCTCGGAGCTGCTCTCCGCCAAGCCCGACTTCATCGACCTGTTCGTGCAGATCGGCCGGCTGGGCCGGTCGCTCGGCGTGCACCTGCTGCTCGCCAGCCAGCGCCTGGAGGAGGGCCGACTCCGCGGGTTGGACACCCACCTCTCGTACCGGATCGGGTTGCGCACCTTCTCGGCGCTGGAGTCCCGGACGGTGCTCGGCGTGGCGGACGCGCACGAGCTGCCCCGCTCACCGGGCCACGGCTACCTGCGTGCCGGCACCGACCCGCTGGCCCGGTTCAAGGCCGCGTACGTCTCCGGTGCCGTCCGCCGTCGGGCCGCGCCGGGCGGCGTCGCCGCCGAGGGGGGCGCGCGGCTGCTGACCTTCACCACCCACGTCGTACCGGTGCCCGAGCCGGCGGCCCCGGTCGTGCCCGTCGTGGCGGAGGAGGAGGGCACCAGGACGCTGCTCGACCTGCTGGTGGACCGGCTCGTCGGGCAGGGCCCGCCGGCGCACCAGGTCTGGCTCCCGCCGCTCGGCCAACCGCCGGCCCTGGACGAGCTGCTCGGTCCGGTCGAGGTGCACCCGAAACGCGGGCTGACAGTGGGCAACCCGGAGCTGCACGGGGCACTCGGCGTGCCGATGGCGGTGGTGGACAAACCGTTGGAGCAGCGCCGGGACCTGCTCTGGCTGGCGCTGGACGGCGCTGCCGGGCACGTCGCGGTGGTCGGTGCGCCGCAGAGCGGCAAGTCCACCGCCCTGCGCACGCTGATCTGCGCGCTGGCACTCACCCACACACCGGCCGAGGTGCAGGTCTACTGCCTCGACTTCGGCGGCGGCGGGTTGGCCGCGCTGCGCGACCTCCCGCACGTCGGCGGGGTGACCGGCCGCGCCGACCCGACCGCCGTACGACGCACCGTCGGCGAGATGACCACCCTGCTGGTCGACCGGGAACGCCGCTTCGCCGAGTTGGGCGTGGAGTCGATGGCCGCGTACCGCCAGCGGCGGGCGGCAGCGGGGACGGTGGGCCAGCCGGGCACCGACCCGTACGGCGACGTGTTCCTGGTGATCGACGGGTGGACCACCATCCGCGGTGAGTACGACGACCTGGAGCCACTCGTCACCGACCTGGCCACCCGGGGTCTGTCGTACGGGCTGCACGTGGTCGCCACCGGGCTGCGCTGGCTGGATTTCCGCCCCGCGATCCGGGACCTGTTCGGCTCCCGGCTGGAGCTGCGCCTCGGTGACCCGGCCGACTCGTTGGTGGCCCGGCGTGCGGCCGCGAACGTGCCGGAGCGCTCCGGCCGAGGGGTGACCGCTGAGGGCCTGCACTTCCTGACCGCGCTGCCCCAGCTCGGTACCGCCGGTGGAGACACCGCCGGCCTGGTCAAGAGGGCTGCCGACGGGTGGGCGGGTGCTCCGGCGCCCCGGGTGCGGCTGCTCCCGCCGGTGCTGCCGTACGCCGATCTGGACCTCACCTCGACGACCGGGCTGCGGCTGCCGATCGGGATCGCGGAGGCGGACCTGCGTCCGGTCCTGCTCGATTTCGCCACCGAGCCGCACTTCGTGGTCTTCGGGGACTCGGAGTGCGGCAAGTCGTCGTTCCTGCGCGCGCTGGCCACGTCGATCATCACCCGGTTCACTCCCGAGCAGGCCCGGGTGATCCTCGTCGACTACCGGCGCAGCCTGCTCGGCGCCATCGAGACGCCACACCTGATCGGGTACGGCACCGCTGCGGCACACACCGCCGACCTGGTCGAGTCGGCCGCCGGTTACCTGGAGCGGCGGGCTCCCGGGCCGGAGGTCACCCCGCAGCAGCTGCGGGACCGGTCCTGGTGGTCCGGGCCGGAGCTGTTCGTGCTGGTGGACGACTACGACCTGGTGGCGGCGGGGCCGGCGAACCCGTTGCGCGCACTGGAGGAGCACCTGCCGCACGCCCGGGACATCGGGCTGCACCTGGTGCTGGCCCGCCGCTCCGGCGGGGCGAGCCGGGCCCAGTACGAGCCGATCGTGCAGCGCCTGCGGGAGCTGTCCACGGCCGGCCTGGTGATGGCGGGCAGCCCTGAGGAGGGCGCACTCGTCGGGCCGGTGCGACCCGGGCCGCTGCCGCCGGGGCGTGGTCGACTGGTCACCCGGCGGGAGGGCGTACGCCTTGTTCAGTTGGCACAACTGCCGCCGCAATGAGCTGACTCGCCGGTTCTTCCCGTGACGGGTGGGGAAACCGGTAATCTCCGATCGTCATGGTTCCGTCGGGATGAATGGCTGAGGATGTGACTGGGGTGCGGTACAGCGGTCCGTCAGCGGCCCGACGAGCGACCGGCCGGGCGCTGCTCGGCGTGGCCGCGGCGCTTGCCGTCGTGGCCCCGACCGCGGCAGCCGTGCCCGTCGCCGCGCCCACGAACGGTGGACAGCTCGCCGGCGCGCCGATGGCGTTCGCCCCCGGTGACGCCGTCGCCGGCACCGATCAGGTCCGCGACGAGCAGTGGCAGCTCGACGAGTTGCAGGCCGAGACGGCGTGGCGCAGCTCGACCGGCCGGGGCGTGACAGTGGCGGTGGTCGACTCCGGAGTGGACGGCAACCATCCCGACCTGGTCGGCCAGGTGCTGCCCGGCAAGGACCTGGTCGGCCCCGGTGGCGCCCCGGGCCCGGATCCGGTGGGTCACGGCACCACTGTCGCCGGCCTGATCGCCGGGCGCAGCGACGACAAGCGGGGCGTGGTCGGCCTGGCACCGGACGCCCGGATCCTGCCGGTCCGCGTGCTGGACGAGGAGAACCGTTACGACGACGCGCTGATCGTCGCCCAGGGGGTCCGCTGGGCTGTCGACAACGGCGCCCGCGTGATCAACCTGTCGCTGGGCGGCAGCGGCGACAGCCCGGCCCTGGCCGCGGCCCTGGACTACGCGTTCGTCCGGGACGTGGTCGTGATCGCCTGCACCGGCAACCTGGCCACCTCCACCAGCACCAAGGTCTGGTACCCGGCTCGTGAGCCGGGTGTGATCGCGGTGTCGGGTCTCGAACGCAGCAGCGACAACCTGTGGTCCGGCTCGATCACCGGCCGCGCGACGGTGCTCACCGCTCCCGCCAGCGGGCTGGTCGGCGCCAAGCCTCCCGGCGGGTACTGGCGGGTGCAGGGCACCAGCTTCGCCGCGCCACTGGTGGCGGCGACCGCCGCGCTGGTCCGGTCCCGCTATCCGCAGATGCCCGCGGGCGAGGTGGTCAACCGGTTGTTGGCCACCGCCCGGGACCTGGGCCCGACCGGGCGGGACGACCGCTTCGGGTACGGGGTGGTCGACCCGGTGGCCGCGTTGACCGCTCAGGTGCCGCCGGTGACCGCCAACCCGCTGGACGACCAGACGTCGCCGGGCGTGACCGGTTTCGGTCCGGCACCCGGCTCGGTCGACGACGATCCGGTGGCCGGTGCCGGTAGCGATCCACTCGGTCTCGCCGCATCCGGTCAGCAGAGCCGTTGGACGGCTCGGGCGGCCGGCGGTCAGGACACCTCCGCGCCGGAGCAACTGTGGACCGTTGTCGTGCTCCTCGTCGCTCTGGTCGGCGGTGCGGCCCTGATGGTGCGCCGGCTGCGTCAGCGGACCCGTTGATCGCGACCGGCCGCCAGGCCTGACCGGCTGCCCAGCCGGGTAGAACGGACCCATGAGTACGCACCAGGCGCCCACCCTCGCCCCCACCGGCCAGCCGTCCTGGCGGCACCGCCGATTCGACCCGGACCATGCGCTGGGTCTGCGGCTCACTCTCGCCGCGACGGCGGCGTTCCTGGTGCTGGTGCCGTTCGCGCTGCTCACACTGCTGGTGCTCGGCGCCTGGGCACCGCTGCACCGGCTGGACACGGCGGTCACCGACGCGCTGCACCGCTACGCCCAGGATCACCCGGCGTGGGTCGTGCTGATGCGGGTCTGGACCGAGGTGTTCGCACCGATGCCACTGCGCGCGGTCGCCCTGCTCCTGGTGGTCTGGCTGCTGCGCCGGGGAGCCCGCCGGGTGGCCCTCTGGGCGACCACCACCATGGTCGTCGGCGGGTTGCTAGGTCCGCTGCTCAAGTTGCTGGTCGGCCGGGACCGGCCGGAGTTGCTGGACCCGGTGGCCCGGGCCGCCGGTTACTCGTTCCCCTCCGGGCACGCGCTGAACGCCACCCTGGCCGCCGGGGTGCTGCTGCTGGTGCTCCTGCCGTACACCGGGCGGGGGGCGGCGCGGGCCGCGCTCTGGGTGGCGGCGGTCCTGCTCACAGTGGTGACCGGGCTGAGCAGGGTGGCCCTCGGCGTGCACTTCACCAGCGACGTGGTGGGTGGATGGTTGCTCGGTGTGGCAGTGGTCGCGGCCACCACCGCCGCGTTGACCAGTTGGCGGGCACACACCGGTCTGCGGCCGGTCCGGCCGACCCGCGACGGCGTCGCTCCCGAGGTCGAGCGGCAGCCGGGAGCGGCCTGAGGAGCTGAGCCGACCCTGCGGCGACGCTCAGGTGCACTCGCCGGTGGCGACCTGCCGGTTGCGTTCGGCACCGGCCAACGCCACCGGGCGGGCCTCGGCCGCCGTCACGGCGAAGCCGGTGTTCGGGTCGTCGGACGCCGCCGCGAAGATCACGCCGAGCACCAGGCCGTTGGCGGAGAGCAGCGGACCTCCCGAGTTGCCGCTGCGCACCAGCGCCCGGATCGTGTAGATCTCCCGGGTCACCTCGGTGGACGAGTAGATGTCCGGGCCCTTGATCCGGTCGACGTCGCGGACCCGCGCCGACTGCGCGTTGTACGGGCCGTCGAGCGGGAAGCCGAGCACGATGGCGTCGGAGCCACTGCCCGCGTTGCCGGCGGCGAACCGCAGGGACGGCCCGGGCAGCCCGGGCACGAGCAGCACCGCGAGGTCCCGGTTCGGGTCGTAGACCACCACCTTGCCGTCGTACCGCTCACCGCCCAGCTCCACGGCTACCGAGCGGGTGCCGGCGACGACGTGCGCGTTGGTCATCACCCGGTCGTCCGCGTACACGAAGCCGGAACCCTCGATCCGGCGTGAGCAGCTGGGCGCGGAGCCGAGCACCTTCACGACCGACTGCTGACCGTTGACCACCACCTGCGAGCCGGCCAGTGCCGGGTCCGGTGGGTCGACCTGCCGGGCCCGGGTGGGCGCGAGGTCACCGAAGACGTCCGGGAACCCGTCGGTGTCGACGGTGTCCTCCAGCGCCGTGGAAAGCTGTTGGGCCCGCTCCGGCAGGACCTGGTTGACCACCGTGATCAACGCGCTGTTGCGGACCGAGGCGGCGAGCCAGGGCACCGAGGACGAGCCGAGCGGCACCGCGACCAGCCAGGCGAGCAGGAGCACCGCGAACAGCGAGACGAGCGCCCCACCGACGTCGTCTGCCCGTTTGCCCACGTCGCTGGTGATCGTCTTACGCAGGTGCGAGCCGAGCCAACCGGCGAGTGCCTGCCCGACCACCGCCAGCCCGAAGATGGCCACCAGCGAGATCAACACACGGGTGCCGGCGTCCACGAACTGTCTGGCGAACAGCGGCCCGAGCTGGAGACCCAGCAGCAGCCCCAGGAAGAAGCCGGACAACGACGTGACGCCGATGACGAAACCCTGGCGGTATCCGCTGATCGCGAACACGAGCATGAGCAGCAGCAGGACGAGATCCACGACGGACACGGGTCAAGCGTACGGGCAGTGTGCCCACCGGATGACCATCGCTTGCGGATGGTGACCGTGCGTTCAGCGCAGGGCGTTCTCGTCTGCCTCGTCGGTGCCGGCGGACGGGGCCGGTGTCGCCCCGGTCGGCGGAAGCTCCACCACCCGGCCGCGCGGCCACGGACGGGCCCAGCCGCCCATCTCGAGCAGGGTGGCGAGCACCCCGGCGGTGAAGCCCCAGACGAGCATCCCGCGAGCCGAGAACGCCGGCCCGATCCAGCCGCTCGGGTGCCGGACCCGCAGTCGGTTGGCCGGATCGACCAGCTCGCTGACCGGCAGGCGGGCGACGTGTGCCACCTCGGCCGGCTCCCGTGGGTGCACCGGGTGCGGGTCGTGCCACCAGGCCAGCACCGGCGTGACCACGAAGTCGCTGACCGGGATCCACAGTTTCGGCAGCTCGGCCAGCACTGTCACGCTGGCCGGGTCGAGGCCCACCTCTTCGTTCGCCTCGCGCAGGGCGGTGGCGCGGACGTCGGCGTCCTCCGGGTCTGCCGCACCCCCGGGAAAGGCGGGCTGGCCGGCGTGGTTGCGCAGGGTGGCGGCGCGTTGCAGGACCAGCACGTCGGGACCCGCGCCGGGCTGCTCGCCGAGCAGGACCAGCACGGCGCTCTCCCGACCGCCCTCGGCCGGCGTGGTCAGCCGGGTGAAGTCCTCGGCGCGGGCGGTGCCCAGCCGGGTCAGCAACGGATCGATCCATTCGGGGGGCCGACGGGTCACGCCGGCACCGCCAGACCGAGGTGCTGGCGGACCAGCTTGGCGAGCTTGGTGTCGTCGAGAGCGCCGCTGGCGTCGATGTGCCGGACCTGACCGTCGGCGTCGACGAAAATGGTCAGCGGAATGGCGTTGCGCTTCAGCTCGCGCTGCAGCGCCTCGCCCTGGTCCACCAGGATCGGGAACCGGACGCCGAAGTCCTCACCGATGGACTGGGCACCGCCCCGGCTGTCCCGACTGTTGACCCCGACCACCTGGAGCTGACCGGCGGCCCGCTCGCTGAGGCGCTGGAAGGCGGGCAGCTCCTTGCGGCACGGCGGGCACCAGGAAGCCCACACGTTGATCACCGCCGGTCCGGCCACCTCCCGGAGCACGACGGGGGCACCCCCGGTGAAGCAGGAGAGCGTCAGCTCCGGCAGCGCCGACCCGCCAGTGGCGCGGGCCGTCGGGCCGGACGTTCCGGAGGCCGTCGGGCCCGAGCCGGGCGACGCGGGGGTAGCCGTTGCGGGGGTCGCCGTGCCGGAGCCGGGCGACGTTGCCGTGGGCGCCGTGCTCAGCGTGGCGCAGTCGCGGAACGGGGATGGTCGCTCGGCGGCGGCCGGGCGGGGAGCCGGCTCGTCGTCGGCCGTGCCGCTGGTGCAACCGGTGACCGCCAGCAGCAGCGGCAGGACGGCGAGGGCGAGGCGGCGGTTCACGGCACCTCCGCCGTGATCGCCTGCGCCGGCACCAACTCCGGGTCGACCCCGGCAGCCACCGCGAGGTCGCGCGCCCGAGGGCCCTTGAGCAGCTTGGCGGCGGCCGCCGGCTCGGTCGGGCCGGTGCCGTACGAAGGGCAGAGCTTGGCGAGCGTGCAGGCGCCGCAGGCCGGCTTGCGGGCGTGGCAGACCCGTCGCCCGTGGAAGATGATCCGGTGCGAGAGCATGGTCCAGTCGCGCTTGTCGTACAGCGCGCCGATCGCGTGCTCGATCTTGACCGGGTCGGTCTCGGTGGTCAGCCGCCACCGGTGGACCAGTCGCTGGAAGTGCGTGTCGACTGTGATGCCCGGGACGTCGAAGGCGTTGCCGAGGATCACGTTGGCGGTCTTGCGGCCGATGCCGGGGAGCGTCACCAGGTCGACGAGCTTGCCCGGGACCTGGCCGTCGTACCGGTCGAGGAGGGCTTGACCGAGCTTGAGCAGTGAGTCGGTCTTGTTGCGGTAGAAGCCGGTGGGCCGGATCAGCTCCTCCATCTCGCCCCGGTCGGCGCCGGCGTACGCGGCAGCGCTCGGGTAGCGGGCGAAGAGCTTCGGGGTGACCTCGTTGACCTTCTTGTCCGTGCACTGCGCGGACAGGATCGTGGCGACGGCCAGCTCCAGAGCGTTGGAGTGGTCCAGCTCACAATGCGCGTCGGGATGCGTCTCGGCCAGCACCCGGCCGATCTTGCGGGCACGGCGTTTGCGCCCGAGATCGGTCTCGCTGGCACCGGGAGGGCTACTGGTCACGACGGTCAGCCTACGTCGCACCCCGGACGCTCCCCGTCGGGTCAGCCGGCGGTCGGCGGCGAGATCTTTCCCTGCCCGTCGAGGCGAGCACCGCCCTTCGGGAAGTCGGTGCGGCTCAACTCGGTGACCAGGCCCAGACCCCGGTCGTCCGGGTCCATGGTCGGCTTGCCGGCGGAGTTCATGTACGTGGAGGTGAACGAGCCGCCGGCCCAGCTGCCGTCCGGCTTGAGCGACACCTTCAGCACCCCGCCCCAGCCGAGGCGGCCGTCGTTGCTCAGCGAGTTGCCGCCGCCGGCGAAGTTGCCCAGGCTGTACGCGATCAGGCGCCCCTTGTAGAACTCCATCCCGCGCAACACGTGCGGGCCGTGCCCGACGATCAGGTCGGCGCCAGCGTCGATCATGGCGTGCGAGAACTTCACCGGGTCGCCCCGGTTCTCGCCCAGGAACATCTCGGTGCCCGGCTTCACCCGGGTCTTGTCGGCGCCCTCACCACCCATGTGCACCTGCACCACTACCAGGTCGGCCATGGTGGCGGCCTTGGCGACCACCGCCTTCGCCTTGTCGATGTCGACGAGGCTGTTGGACCAGACGTACGACGAGAAGCCGGCGACGGCGACCTTGACGCCCTTGACGTCGACCACCGTGATCTCGTTCGGTGCGCCGGTGTGCTCCAGGTCGTACTTCTTCAGCGCCTTCTGGGTGTTCTCGTAGCCCTTGGGCCCGTAGTCGTAGCCATGGTTGTTGGCCTGGTTGAGCAGGTCGAAGCCCGCGTCGCGCAGGTGGGCGGCGTACTCCGGCGGGGCGCGGAACTGGAAGCAGCGGGTGGAGTTCGCCCCGCACTTGCCGGTGCCGGTGTCGACGGTCAGCGGCTCCTCCAGGTTGCCCATCACCAGGTCGGCCTTGAGCGCCTCGGTGACCGAGTTGAAGAAGCCCTTCCCGCCGGCTGTGGGCAGCCGACTGGGCGCGTTGCCCATGATGATGTCGCCGGTGGCGGAGAGCGAGATCGCGCCACCCTGACCGGACGATGCGGGCCCGGTGGCCTTCGGGCCGGCCGTGGAGACCGGCGCGCCGGTGCCACCACCTCCCGCGCCGGGCTGCCAGACGGGTGCCTCACCACCGGGGTCGGCGCAGCCGGCCACGAGGAGGGCGGCCAGCAGCGCGGCGAGGCCGAGGGCGACGCGGCGGCGCGGGCGGGACGCGAGGGGGGCGGGAGCGTACATCGCCCGCGACCCTACCGGTCGTTAAACGCGCCGACGACAGCCGATCGGTTGGACTTTGCGCCGCTGAGCTGGTCGGACCACGGCACGACCGGCCGGGAACCACCGGCGAGCACCGCCGCGTGCACCGCTCGGGCGAGGGGGGCACCCCAGGTGGAACGCGGCCCGCCGTACGCGGCCTCGGGCCCGTCCACCGGGCAGAGCACTGTGACCGCGTCGGTGGGTGTGCCGGTCCCCGGCATTCCCAGCTCGGTGATCGCCTGGGTCTTCGCCTCGGTCGCGGTGGCCACAGCGTTGACCAGCGCCGAGTCGGCGAGCCGGGCAGGCACGTAAACAACGATGTTGACGGTGCCGACGCGTGGGGTGAGCGCGGCCGGCGTCGGAGCGGCCGCGGGCACCGGCGTGCCGAGCCCGACCGTCGCCCAGGCCCGCACCCCGGCGTCGGTTCGCGCCACCACCTCGGCCACATCGACGCCGGTCAGCAGACCAATTCCGGGCCCGTCGAGGGCCAGCTCGGCGGCGAGCGAGGCCAGGTGGGCCGCGGGGTCCTCCCGGTCGTACGACATCGGCACTGTCGCGTTCAACACCCACCGCCGGACCCCGATGCCACCGCCCAGCGGGGCACTGCTGACCGCCCGCAGAGGCACGTCCGCGCGCCAGACGAGCAGCGGGACGTGCCGCCCGTCCTCGGCGCGGCTGGTCAGAGTCGGCTCGCTTAGCACGTCGGGCAGGTTACGCCCACCGATCAAGATTCCAGGGGCGACCTCTGATTCATGCTCACGTGCGCCTAGACTTGGCGGCGCGCGAGGGGATCAGCGGACGGCGGCCCCGGCCGACGGACGGCACGCGCAACCGGAGGTGCGCAATGGACGAGGTACTGGCCCGCAGCGGGATCTTCCAGGGTGTTGACCCGGAAGCTGCCGAGGCGCTCGCCAAGGAGATGGAGACGATCGAGGTCCGCAAGGGCGAGATCGTTTTCAATGAGGGCGAGCCCGGTGACAGCCTCTACATCCTGCTGTCCGGGAAGATCAAGGTTGGTCGCCGCGCAGCGGACGGCCGACAGAACCTGATCGCGGTGATGGGGCCGTCGGACATGGTCGGTGAGCTGTCGCTCTTCGACCCGGGTCCGCGTACGGCGACCGCCACCGCGGTGACCGACACCCGGCTGGTGCGGCTGCGTAAGCAGGCGCTGCGGCCGTGGCTCAACAACCGCCCGGAGATCGCCGAGCAGTTGCTGCGGGTGCTCGCCCGGCGGCTGCGCCGGACCAACGACTCGCTCGCCGACCTGATCTTCACGGACGTGCCGGGCCGGGTCGCCAAGAACCTGCTCCAGATGGCGGGCCGCTTCGGCACCCGCGACGGCGGCGTTCTGCGGGTGACCCACGACCTCACCCAGGAGGAGATCGCCCAGCTCGTCGGTGCCTCCCGGGAGACCGTCAACAAGGCGCTGGCCGACTTCGCCTCGCGCGGCTGGTTGCGGTTGGACGGCAAGAGCATCATCATCCTGGACCCGGAGCGCCTGGCCCGTCGCGCCCGCGTCTGAGCAGCACCCGAACGTCCCCGCCCGCCGTCACCGACGGTGGGCGGGGACGTTTGCCGTCTGCCTGACGCAGAATCGCTGGCCTGGAGGCGGTGCCGGCGGTGAGGGTGGGGCCATGGCGAACCGAGTGGCGGTGCTCTCCGACATCCATGGTGTCCTGCCGGCGCTGGAGGCCGTACTGGCCGAGCCGGACGTCGCCGCCGCCGATCTGATCGTGCTCACCGGTGACATCGCCGCGGGCCCGCAGCCGGTCGAGGTGCTGGACGTGCTCGCCGGCCTGGGCGACCGGGTGTGCTGGGTAGGCGGCAATGCCGACCGCGAGCTGGTCGAGAGCCGGGCCGGCCGCCCGGCGTCGATCGAAGTGTCGGACTGGGCCGCCGGGCAGCTGCGCGGCGACCAGGTGGCCCGGCTCGCCGCGTTGCCGGCGACGGCGACGCTGGAGATCGACGGCCTCGGGCCGACGGTGTTCTGCCACGCCACCCCCCGCGATGACGAGGAGGTGGTGCTCGTCGACTCCCGGATGGCGCGCTGGGCGGAGGTGTTCGACGGTCTGCCCGCCGAGGTTTCCACGGTGGTCTGCGGCCACACGCACATGCCCTTCACCCGGCTTGTCGACCGGCGTCTGGTGGTCAACCCGGGCAGCATCGGCATGCCGTACGGGGGCGCGGGCGCGTGGTGGGCGCTGCTCGGGCCGGGCGTCCAACTGCGCCGCACCGCCTTCGACGTGGACGCGGCCTGCGCCCGGGTGGCGGCCGAGTCGGCCTTCCCCGACGCCGCCGCCTGGGCCGACGAGTACCTGCGCTCCCAGCACAGCGACGTCGACGCGCTGACCGCCTTCGGCCCCCGCGACGGGCGCTGAACCCTACGTCCGGCAGCGGACCGGCCAGGGACGGCAGGATAGGGCAGTGCCGAAGAACCCGTCCGAGTCCGTGCAGCAACCTCACCCGCCGGCCGGTTCCGGCCCGATCCGAGTGTCAGCGGGGCTCGTGCTCCTCGTCGGCGCGCCGGCCTCCGGCAAGACCAGCTTCCTGCGGGCACTGATCGCGCTCGGCCAGATCGACCAGGATGCCGTGGTCTCCAGCGACGAGATCCGCGCGGAGTTCTTCGGCACCTCACCCACCGACGTGAACTCCGACGGGGCGGACGCTCGAGTCTTCGAGGAACGCGACTGCAGGATCGTCGCCCGGCTCGCCGCCGGGCGCAGCGCGGTCGCGGAGTCAACGAACGTCACGCCGCAGGCGCGCGCTCGACTCATCGCCATCGCCAGACGCTTCGACGCCCCGGTGACCATGCTGCGATTCAATCCGGACGTCGCCGACCTCCTTCACCAGTACACCGAGCGAGGCCGCACCGACGTCACCGCCGCGGACGTCCGCGCTTACGCCGCTGCCATGGCCCGGCACGCCGACGCAGACCAACTGCGGTTCGAGGGCGCGGACGCCGTCCACGACGTCCCCGGGCGCCGGGAGGGCGCCACGCCCGCCAAGGCTGCGGCGCACTTCTCATTCACCTGGCACCCGACGCCTCCAGACTCACCTTCCCCCGGCCCCCACGAACGTCCGCAGAGCAGCACCAGCTGCCTGTAGAGCTGCCCAGATATGGACCATCCCGGTCAGACCAGCCTGGCCGGGCCGCTCCCCAGCCGTGCCGCCCCCTGACGAGGCCGCTCCGTCCCACCGCTCCGCTCCGGTGGATCATGGAGTTATGGTGCCCGTTACAAGCAATTAAACGGCTTTTGGCAACCCCCACAACTGCATGATCGACCCGGGGAGCCGGGGGACCCCTGCGCGCGCCTACGGCTCGAGAAAAAGTCAGTCTTGACTGTTTGTTTATTAGGCAGGAGGCTGTCCCCGTGCCCACCTCATCGACGCGTGTCCCTCAGCAGGAACGCAGCCGCGCCACCCAGGCCCGGCTGCTGGAGGCGACCGTCGACTGTCTGATCGAGCACGGCTGGTCCGGCACCACGACAACAGTCGTCGCGGCGCGGGCCGGTGTTTCGCGGGGGGCACAGCTGCACCACTACCCGACGAAGGCGGCGCTGGTGACGGCCGCCGTGGCCCATCTGGCCGAGCGCCGGGCCGACGAGTTGCGCACCGAGGCCGAGGCGCTGCCGGCCGGCCCGCAGCGGTTGGACCGGGTCGTCGACCTGCTCGCCGTGGCGTTCACCGGGCCGCTGTTCGTGGCCGCGCTGGAGCTCTGGGTCGCCGCCCGCACCGATCGGGAGCTGCGAGACGCCCTGGTGCCGCTGGAGGCGACTGTCGGGCGGGAGATGCACCGGCTCACCGTCGCCCTGCTCGGTGTCGACGAGCGTCGACCCGGTGTCCGCGAAGCGGTGCAGGCCACGCTCGATCTGCTCCGTGGGCTCGGGGTGGCCAACCTGCTCAGCGACGACTCCGCCCGTCGGACCGCCCTGTTGACCACCTGGAAGCGCCAGCTCGCCACCCTGCTCACGCCCTGACCGCCGGCCGCACCGGCCACCACCGACCGGAGGCACCATGGTCGACCTCAGCGACCTGCTCACGGACCTGGCCGACGAGTCCGCCCAATTGGACGCCCTGGTGGCGGCACTGCCCGTGACCGACTGGGCGAGGCCGACCCCCGCGCCGGGCTGGAGCGTCGGGCATCAGATCGCCCACCTCGCCTGGACCGACCACGTCGCGCTGTTGGCCGCGACCGACCCCGAGGCGTTCTACGCGACTGTCACCGCCGCGCCGGACGTGACCCGACTCGTCGACGTCGGAGCCGAGGAGTTCCTCGCCCCGCCGGCCGAGCTGCTCGCCCGCTGGCGGGCCGGGCGCACCGCGCTCGTCGACGCGCTGGCCGCCGTTCCGGCCGGCGGCAAACTGCCCTGGTACGGCACCCGGATGTCGGCCACCTCGATGGCCACCGCCCGGATCATGGAGACCTGGGCGCACGGCGTGGACGTGGCCGACGCCCTCGACGTGGTCCGCCCCGACAGCGACCGACTCCGGCACGTGGCGCACCTGGGCGTGCGTACCCTCGGGCACGGTTTCACCGCGCACGGCCGGGAGGCACCGACGGCGCCGGTGCGGGTCGAGCTGGTCGGGCCGGGCGGGGGTGCCTGGAGCTGGGGTCCGGCGGACGCCGCCGACCGGGTCACCGGCCCGGCTCGGGACTTCTGCCTGCTGGTCACCCAGCGCCGACACCGCGCGGACCTCGCTCTGGTCGCCACCGGGTCGGTCGCCGACGAGTGGCTCGACGTGGCGCAGGCCTTCGCCGGGCCGCCGGGTGACGGCCGGCAGCCGGCCGGCCGGATCGGGGTACGGGCATGATCCGCATCGGCAACGCCTCCGGCTTCTACGGCGACCGGTTCACCGCCTGGCGGGAGATGCTCGACGGTGGTGAGCTGGACGTGCTGACCGGCGACTACCTCGCCGAGTTGACCATGCTGATCCTTGCCCGGGACCGTATGCGCGACCCCGGCCTGGGCTACGCGAAGACGTTCCTGCGGCAACTGGAGACCTGCCTCGGCACCGCCCTCGACCGAGGAGTGCGGATCGTGACGAACGCCGGCGGGTTGAACCCGGCCGGCCTGGCCGCCGCCATCGAGAAGCTCGCCGACCGGCTCGGCCTGCCGACACAGGTCGGGTATGTCGAGGGCGACACGGTCCAGCGACCGGATGCGTTGAGCGCCAACGCCTACCTCGGCGCGTTCGGGATCGCCGCCTGCCTCGACGCCGGTGCGCAGGTGGTGGTCACCGGGCGGGTCACCGACGCGTCGCTGGTGGTCGGCCCGGCCATCTCCCGGTACGGGTGGGGCCGCGACGACCTCGACGAGCTGGCCGGGGCCACCGTCGCGGGGCACCTCGTCGAGTGCGGCGCGCAGGTCACCGGCGGCAACTTCAGCTTCTTCACCGAGCTGCCCGACGGCGGTCATCGGCCCGGGTTCCCGATCGTCGAGGTGCACGCCGACGGTTCCTCGGTGGTCACCAAGCATCAGGGCACCGGCGGCGCTGTCACGGTGGAGACGGTCACCGCCCAACTGCTCTACGAGATCGGCGGGCCCGCGTACCTCGGGCCGGACGTGGTCACCCGACTGGACACGGTGACTCTGCGCCCCGACGGGGCGGACCGGGTCCGGGTCTCCGGTGTGCGGGGCACGCCGCCACCGTCCACGCTGAAGGTGGGCGTCAACAACCTCGGCGGCTTCCGCAACTCGATGACGTTCGTCCTGTGCGGGCTGGACATCGAGGCGAAGGCGGCACTGGTCCGGGGGCAGGTCGAGGAGGCGGTGGGCAAGGACGGGCTGGAGTTCACGCTGGCCCGGACCGACCACCCGGACGCCGTCGACACCGAGACGGCCAGCGCCCTGCTGCACGTACACCTGCGCGACGGCGACAAGGCGCGGGCCGGGCGGGCGTTCTCGGCCGCCGCTGTGGAGTTGGCCCTGGCCTCGTACCCGGGCTGCACGCTGACCACACTGCCCGGTGACGCGACACCGTACGGCGTCTTCACCGCCGACGCGGTGCCGCAGGACGCGGTGGCGCACGTCGCGGTGCTACCCGGTGGCGAGCGGGTGCCGATCGCCCCGCCGATCCGCACCGCGCCCACCTCGCAGGACGAGTCGGCCCCGGGTGGCGACGCGGCGATCGACGGCCCGACCCGGCGCGGGGCGCTCGGCGAGGTGGTCGGCGCACGCTCCGGGGACAAGGGCGGGGACGCCAACCTCGGTGTCTGGGCGCGTTCCGACGCCGGGTACGCGTGGCTGCGGACCTGGTTGACAGTCGAGCGGCTGGCCGAGCTGGTGCCGGAAACCGCGCCGCTGCCGGTGCGGCGCTACGAGTTGTCGAACCTGCGTGCTGTCAACTTCGTGATCGAGGGCCTGCTCGGCGCCGGGGTGGCCGCGTCCACCCGGTTCGACCCGCAGGCCAAGGCGCTCGGCGAGCTGCTGCGCGCCCGGATCGTCGACCTGCCGGCAGGAGTGGCGCGGTGAGCATCGTGGACACCCCGGAGCGCCGGCAACTACGCGAGCTGACCCGGGCGTTCGTGACCCGGGAGGTGTTGCCGCACCTGGACGACTGGGAGCGGGCCGGCGAGGTGCCCCGGGCGCTGCACGCGACCGCCGCGAAGCTCGGCCTGCTCGGCATCGGCTTCCCGGAGTCGGTCGGTGGCAGCGGCGGTGACCTGCTCGACTCGATCATCGTGACCGAGGAGCTGATCCGCTCCGGCGGCTCGTCCGGGCTGGTGGCGGCCCTGTTCACGCATGGAATCGCGTTGCCGCACATGGTCGCGGCGGCCGGCGCCCGTACCGGTGGCTCGTTGGGCGGTCGGCTCGGTGGCGTCTCGTCCCCGGGCGACGACAGTCTGATCGAGCGGTACGTGCGGCCCACGCTGTCCGGCACGATGATCGGCGCGCTGGCCATCACCGAGCCGGACGGCGGTTCGGACGTGGCCGGCATCCGTACGACCGCCCGCCGCGACGGCGACCACTACGTGGTGAACGGGTCGAAGACGTACATCACCAGCGGGCACCGGGCCGACTTCGTGACCACTGCGGTGTGTACCGACTTCCCTGGCAGCGGCGAACTCACCCTGCTGGTCATCGACAAGGGGTCGGCCGGGTTCACAGTCGGACGCCGGTTGGAGAAGCTGGGCTGGCACTGCTCGGACACCGCCGAGCTGTCCTTCGCGGACGTGCGGGTGCCGGTCGCCAACCGGATCGGCGCGGAGAACACCGGCTTCCTGGCGATCATGCAGCACTTCGCGGCGGAACGACTGTCCCTGGCGACCCAGGCGTACGCGACCGCGCAGCGCTGCGTCGAGTTGGCGGTGCGCTGGTGCCGGAACCGGGAGACCTTCGGGCGTCCGCTGGCCAGCCGGCAGCTCATCCGACACCGGTTGGCCGAGATGCACACCCGGGCCGAGGCGGCCCGGTCGTACGTGCACGGGGTCGCGGGTCGGGTGGTCGCCGGCGAGCCGGTGGTGACCGAGGTGGCGATGGCGAAGAACCTGGCGGTGGCCGCCTGCGACCACGTCGTCGACCAGGCGTTGCAGCTGCACGGCGGGTTCGGCTACCTGCGCGACGCCGAGGTGGAGCGGCACTACCGCGACGCGCGGATCCTCGGCATCGGCGGCGGCACCACCGAGATCATGAACGAGATCATCGCGAAGGGCATGGGCCTGTGACCACACTGGACAGCACGGTCGACCCGGCCGCACCCTCGTACCTGGCGAACCGGGCGGCGTTGCTGGAGCGGTTGACCGAGTTGGACGCCGCGCTGGACCAGGCGCGGGCGGGTGGTGGCGAGAAGTACGTGACCCGGCACCACGCGCGCGGCAAGCTGCTCCCCCGGGAGCGGATCGAGCTGCTGGTGGACGCCGACAGCCCGTTTCTGGAGTTGTCGCCGGTCGCCGCGTACGGCTCGGACTTCCCGGTCGGGGCCAGCGTGGTCACCGGCATCGGTGTGGTCGAGGGCGTGGAGTGCCTGATCGTCGCCAACGACCCGACGGTACGCGGCGGCGCTGTCAACCCGTGGTCGCTCGCCAAGACCCGGCGGGCCGGCGAGATCGCCCTGGCCAACCGGCTGCCCATGGTCAATCTGGTGGAGTCCGCCGGGGCGGACCTGCCCACCCAGGCGGAGATCTTCATCCCCGGTGGTCGGGTGTTCCGTGATCTCACCCGGCTCTCGGCGGCCGGCATCCCCACTGTCAGCGTGGTCTTCGGCAACGCCACGGCCGGTGGCGCGTACGTGCCGGGGATGTCCGACCACGTGATCATGATTCGGGACCGGTCACAGGTCTACCTGGCCGGTCCGCCGCTGGTGAAGATGGCGACCGGCGAGGTCACCGACGACGAGTCGCTGGGTGGCGCGGCGATGCACGCCGGCACGTCCGGGCTGGCCGACTATCTGGCCGCCGACGAGCGGGACGGCATCCGGCTGGCCCGGCAGTGCGTCCGCCGGTTGAACTGGCGCAAGCAGGGCCCGTCGCGGCGGACGGCGGTGCCGCAGCCACCGAAGTACGACCCGGAGGAGTTGCTCGGCATCACCAGCGCCGACCTGAAGGTGCCGTTCGACCCACGGGAGGTGCTGGCCCGGATCCTGGACGGTAGCGACTTCGACGAGTTCAAGCCGGCGTACGGGGACGCGCTGGTCACCGGTTGGGGCGAGTTGCACGGGTACCCGGTGGGGGTGCTGGCGAACGCCCGAGGGGTGCTGTTCAGCGCGGAGGCGCAGAAGGCGGCCCAGTTCATCCAGCTCGCGAACGCCTCGGACACCCCGTTGATCTTCTTGCAGAACACCACCGGCTACATGGTGGGCACCGAGTACGAGCAGCGCGGCATCATCAAGCACGGCGCCCTGATGATCAACGCGGTGTCGAACTCGACGGTGCCGCACCTGACTGTGAACCTGGGCGCCTCCTACGGGGCGGGCAACTACGGCATGTGCGGCCGGGCGTACGAGCCGAGGTTCCTGTTCACCTGGCCGAACGCCAAGTCGGCGGTGATGGGCCCGGCTCAGCTCGCCGGGGTGCTGTCGATCGTGGCCCGGCAGGCGGCTGCCGCACGGGGGCGCGACTACGACGAGGACTCCGACGCGGCGATGCGTCTGATGGTCGAGCAGCAGATCGAGTCGCAGTCCGGCGCGCTGTTCCTCTCCGGCCGGCTCTACGACGACGGGGTGATCGACCCCCGGGACACCCGGACCGTCCTCGGGCTCTGCCTCTCGGCGATCCACAACGGACCGGTGAAGGGCGCCGACGGCTTCGGCGTCTTCCGGATGTAGAGGGGCCACTCATGATCAACAGACTGCTCGTGGCCAACCGGGGCGAGATCGCCCGTCGGGTCTTCGCCACCTGCCGCGCGATGGGCGTGGAGACGGTCGCCGTGCACTCGGACGCGGACGCCGACGCGCCGTTCGTGGCCGAGGCCGACCAGGCCGTACGCCTGCCGGGGAGTTCGCCGGCCGAGACGTACCTGCGGGTCGACCTGATCCTGGACGCGGCCCGGCGCAGCGGCGCGGACGCCGTCCACCCCGGCTACGGGTTCCTCGCGGAGAACGCCGAGTTCGCGGCGGCGGTGACCGACGCCGGTCTGACCTGGGTCGGCCCGCCGGCCAAGGTGATCGCCGCGATGGGCGACAAGCTGGCGGCGAAGGCGCTGCTCGCCGAGGCGGGCGTGCCGATGCTGCCGAGTTGGACCGACACCGACGAGATCGCGGACTTCCCGGTGCTGGTGAAGGCGTCCGCCGGCGGTGGTGGCCGGGGCATGCGGATCGTCCGGACCGCCGACGAACTGGCCGAGGCCGTCGCCTCCGCACGCCGCGAGGCGGCCGCCGCGTTCGGCGACGGCACTGTCTTCATCGAGCGGTACGTCGAACGCGGCCGGCACGTCGAGGTGCAGATCTTCGGTGATGCCCACGGTCGAGTGGTGGCCCTCGGTGACCGGGAGTGCTCGATCCAGCGCCGGCACCAGAAGATCGTCGAGGAGGCACCGGCGGTCGTTCCGGAGCGGGTGCGGGCGGCGTTGCACGAGGCCGCGGTGGCCGCCGGACGTGCTGTCGACTACCTGGGCGCGGGCACTGTGGAGTTCCTGCTCGCCCCGGGCGGTGAGGTCTTCTTCCTGGAGATGAACACCCGACTTCAGGTGGAGCATCCGGTCACCGAGCTGTGCACCGGGCTGGACCTGGTGGGGTTGCAACTGCTCGTCGCCGAGGGTGAGCCGCTACCGGCGGTCCTGCCGGCGAGCACCGGGCACGCGGTCGAGGTACGACTCTGCGCCGAGGACGCGGCGGCGGGTTGGCGGCCGGCCACCGGGACCCTGCACCGGTTCAGCGTCGGCGCGGTGGCGGCCGAGTTCGGTGGGCTGGCCGGGCCGGGTCTGCGGCTCGACTCGGGTGTGGTGGCCGGCTCGGTGGTCGGGGTGCACTACGACTCGATGCTCGCGAAGCTGATCGCCTGGGGTCGTACCCGCGCGGAGGCGACCCGGTTGTTGGCCGGCGCGCTGGCCCGGGCCGAGCTGCACGGGGTGACCACCAACCGGGACCTGCTGGTCCAGGTGCTGCGCAGCCCCGCGTTCGCCGCCGTGGAGATCGACACGGGTTTCCTGGACCGGCACCCGGAGGTCTTCGCCCCGCTGCTCCCCGCCGACCGGCTGCCGATCACCGCTCTCGCCGCCACGCTGGCGGGTGCCGCGCACCGCAGGGCGACCGCACCGGTGCTGGGCGGGCTCCCCTCCGGTTGGCGCAACGTGCCCGCCGTTCCCCAGACCACAGGCTTCGTCGGGCCGGACGGCGACGAGATCGAGATCCGCTACCGGTTGGACCGGACCGGCCGGCTCGCCGACTGGTCCCGCACGTCGGCGGCCGAGGAGTCCGCCGAGCGGCCGACGGCACCCACAGTGGCGCTGGTCGAGGCCACCCCGGACCGGGTGGTGCTCGACGTCGACGGGGTTCGGCGCGCGTACCGCGTACACCGGGTGGGGTCGGCTGTCTTCGTGGACGGGCCGGACGGGGCGGCGAGCCTGGCCGAGCTGCCGCGTCTCCCGCTGCCCACCGCGGCGGTGGCGGCCGGGTCGCTGCTCGCGCCGCTGCCCGGCGTGGTGACCCGGGTGCACGTCCAGGTCGGCCAACGGGTCGCGGCCGGCGATCCGCTGCTCACGCTGGAAGCGATGAAGCTGGAACATCCAGTGCTCGCCCCGATCGACGGCGTGGTCGCCGAGCTGCCGGTGCCGACCGGCGGTCAGGTGCAGACGGGCGCCGTGTTGGCCGTTGTCGACGAAAAGGACCCCCGATGACCTTCGACCTCACCCCCGAGCAGGACCAACTGCGCGACGCCGTACGGGCGCTCGGCCGCCGGTACGGTCACTCCTACTTCGTCGAGAAGGCGAGGGCCGGCGAACACACCACCGAACTGTGGGCGGAGGCCGGACGGCTCGGCTACCTGGGGGTCAACATCCCCACCGAGTACGGCGGCGGGGGCGGCGGCATCACCGAGCTGGCCATCGTCTGCGAGGAGTTGGCGGCGGCGGGCTGCCCGTTGCTGCTGCTGGTGGTCTCCCCCGCCATCGCGGCGACAGTGCTCAGTCGGCACGGCACCGAGGAGCAGCGCAAGCGGCACCTGCCGGGCCTCGCCGACGGCTCCCAGAAGATCGTTTTCGCGATCACCGAGCCGGAGGCCGGTTCCAATTTCCACCGACTCGGCACTGTGGCTCGCCGCGACGGCGACGGCTGGCTGCTGAACGGCCGCAAGTGCTACATCTCCGGAGTCGACGAGGCCGGTCACGTGCTGGTGGTGGCCCGTGTCGCCGTCGATGACGGCCCAGCCGGTTCAGCGGATGCGTCTCCGCAGAAGCTCAAGCCGGCGCTGTTCCTGGTGCCGACCGACGCGGCCGGGCTGACCCGGTCCAAGCTGGACATGGAGATCGTGTCCCCGGAGAACCAGTTCCTGCTCTACCTGGACGACGTGCGGGTGCCCGCCGACGCGCTGCTCGGTGAGTCGCTGGACGCCGGGCTACCGGCGCTCTTCGCCGGGCTCAACCCGGAGCGGATCACTGTGGCCGCGATGGGCGCCGGCACCGGCCGGTACGCCATCGAGCGGGCCAGTGAGTACACCGTCACCCGCAAGGTCTGGGGTGGTCGGAGCATCGGCTCCCACCAGGGGGTGTCGCATCCGCTGGCACACGCGGCGGTGCAGGTGGAACTGGCCCGCCTCATGATCCAGAAGGCGGCCACCCTGTACGACGCCGGTCGCGACCTGGAGGCCGGGGTGGCCGGCAACATGGCCAAGTACGCCTCCGGGGAGGCCGCCGCGCTCGCCGTGGACACCGCCGTGCAGGTGCTCGGCGGGGCCGGCATGACCACCGAGTACGGGGTGGCGACCCTGCTCGGCGCCGTCCGGGCCGGCCGGATCGCCCCGGTCAGCCGCGAGATGATCCTCAACTTCGTGGCCCAACACGTCCTCGGCCAGGACAAGTCGTACTGACGCCCGCCCCGGCTGCCCGCCCCGCGCCCGGCGTTGCGTGATCGACTCGGTTTTCTTGAACTCGCGGTGTCCGAGGACCAGCGATGCCCCGACTTCCTGAGAACCGAGTCGATCAGCCACGGGCCGACGCCGGTGGGGCCGTCAGGCCGGGGTACGGCAGGCGGCGTCGATGCGGTGGACCGGGCGAACCCGACGGCCCATGCCCTCCAACAGTGAATCCTCGACGTGGAAATCGTGAATGCGCAGTTGGTGGCGGGGCAACTCCTCCTCGCTCGGGCAGAGCACCTGGGCGCGGACCAGACCGACCGGGACGTACCGGACGCCGCCCCGTTCCTGAAGAATCACCATGTTGACGTCGTCGGTGGTGACCACGTGCCCGCGTACGTCCTCGGTGGGCCCGCTCTCCGGGCCCACCGTGGTGACGGTCAGCGGCAACACCGGTGTGGTGATCACCGGCACGGCGGCCCAGATCAGGGTGGCCAGCACCGCCACCTCGGTCACCGACGCCAGCGGCCGGATCACCATGCCCGGCAACGGCCCCGCGACGAACAGCGCCAGCAGCGGGGGCACCACGATGAGCGCCAGCACCAGCCACTCGTCGCCCTGCCGCCTCGCGTCGCGCATCGTGGGCAGCATCAGCCAGCCGTACCCGGCGAGCAGCGCGCCCATCAGCAGCACCCGAGGCACTACCCGTTCGTGCAGCCGCGCCGGACGCAGTTGGAACGCGGCCACGAACGCCGGCAACAGCAACGGCAGATAGAGCAACGGCCAGGTGATCAGGGCGAGCAGGAAGCTGGCCAGCACCACCCAGGCCGGTGTGATGTCGGCCCAGCGAGCGAAGAGCGGGCGGCGGCGGGTGCCCGGCGGAAGTCGATCCGCGCTGACGGCCAGCACCGCGCCGAGCGCGAAGACCGCGACCAGCCCGGTGGAGAGCAGCCGGGCCGCGGTGGTCAGGAAACCGGCGAGCAGGTTGACCGGCCCGACGTTGGCCACCAGCAGCAGCGTGGTCTGCAGCTCACCGCCGGCCTCCACGCCGAGGCGGAGCACCGAGAAGATCGCTGGTACGCCCACCACGGCCGTCCAGAACGACTGGCTGGCGCGGGCGCGCCGCTCCGCCGGATCCCAGCGGACCCGTCCCGGCTCGACGTCGGCGACGATCGGGTCGGCCGGTTCGGCGACCGGCACTCCGGCCGGCCAGGCAATGTCACCTTCCGCGCCGGTCGCTGGCCGATCGACGGCCGGCGGTGCTGCGGCCGTACCGTCGATCGCCGGCGCCTCGTCGCCGTGGGGCACTGACGTGCGGGGCGGCGGGACCGGGCCGTCGCCGCTGGTGGCGGTCGGTGCCGCGCTCACTTCGCGGGCGCCTTGTCGTCGAAGTCGACAAGCTTCGGCACCTCCAGCGGCTGCGGCTGGCGCTTCTCGGCCTTCAGCCAGGGGCCCAGGGTCCGGTTGTACGCGGTCTGCCACGGGCTGGCATCTCCGTCGCGGCCCTGCACGTAGCTCTTCTGCAGGAAGAACGCGACCAGGTCGCGCAGCGCGGGATCACCGATCGGCACGCCGACGCCCAGCAACTCGCTGGTGCCGAACGGCATGTCCACGATCTCGAACTCCTTGGGGAAGCTGGCCAGGAAACCGGCGAGGATCGACTCGTCGGAGCTGACCGCGTCGTACCGGCCCTTGCGGATGCCATCGACGCAGTCGCCGACGTCCTTGACCACGAACGTCTTGACCTGGTGCTTCTCCAACTCGGCCTCGGTGGTGGAGCCGCCGCTGGTACAGACCTTGTACGCCGGGTCGCGCAGATCCTCAATGGTGCGGATCTTGTCCTTGAGTCGAACCGGCACCATCACCTCCTGCGTGGTGACGAAGTACGGCCCGGCGAAGCTGACCAACTGCTTGCGGTCTTCCGTCATGGAGAAGCTGGAGACCACCAGGTCGACGGTGCCACCCTGCAGCGACGGGATGCGGTCCTCGGTGGCGACCGACACGAACTCCAGCCGCTGTTCCCCCTCGTAGCCGAGGGAGGCCGCGACGTACCGGGCGATCTCGACGTCGAACCCGACGTGCTGGCCGTTCCGCAACTCACCCATCAGCGGCTCGTTGGTGGCGACACCGATCCGGAGCTTCGACTGACCGTAGATGTGCGTCTCGCGCATCTTTTCCTGCACGGAGGGCAGGTCCGGTTCCTTCCGGCTGTCGCAACCGGCCGCGGCGGCGAGCACGAGAGTGAGAGCGACCGCCAGCGTCGACGCGATCGAGCGGAGCCGGGACTGCGAACTGCCTGAGTTCATGGGCGACCTCGCTACCGGAAGGGCCTGCGGAACACCGAGAGTAGCCGTTCTTGTCCAATCCGTGTGGGCGCGGTGGACCCTGTCGAGCGGGTGGCTCGGATCGACGTCGATCGGCGCGGCGGTCGGGCTCTGCGGTTGACAGCCGGCCCAGTCGCGACATGCTGGACGGGTGAGCCGATTGTCCAGACCCGATGCGCGCACGGTGGCGGTGCTCGCGGCGCTTGGGGCCCTAGCGCCGCTGGTCATGCTGGTCGTGTGGCGCCGACAGGACCTCCTCGGCGTGGTTCTCGCGCTGCTCTGCGTGCTAATGACCATGGTCGCCGGGGTCGCGGTCTCCGCCGCCCGTCAGGTCGACGATCCGGAGCCGGCGGACCGGTCGGCAGTCGTCGGGCCGCCCGAGCTGATGCCGTACGGAATCGACGCGGACACCCTCGACGCTCTGGACCCCAGGGACGCGTTGCGTGCGGTGCGTGACCGCCGACGCGGGTCGAACGGGCTCAGCGGCCGGTGAGCGTGGGCGCGGAGAGCGCGTCCACGCCGCGCCCCGCCAGACACCGGTAGGTCCGGTCGATGCTGCCGTCGACCGGCGGTAGGACCTCCAGGTGCCAGCCGGTCGCCTCGGCGATCCCGGTGGTCAACCGGAACGTCCTGGCGCTGCACACCTGCCGCACCGGCTCAGCGGCGGCCACCTCGTCGTAGTCGGCGCCGACCAGCGACACCGGCAGGATGCCCTCGGCGTACGTCTCCCAGGTGTGCCGGCCGGCGCAGGACAGCCGAGCCGCCTCGGCGCGGCTGCCGCGTATCCGCATCGGGCCGAAGCACTCCAACTCGGGCAGGCACCGGGCACCCTCGGGCAGGGCGGTGGGCGCACCGGTGCCGGTCGCGCAGCCGGGCAACGGCCCGGTCGCCGGTGCGGCGATCTGCGTGGCCGACGGGTATGGGGGGGTTGGTGGCGCCCGGTCGGCGACCCAGGCCCCGGCGGTCGCGGAGGCGGCGAGCGCGAGCACCCCGGCGCCGCCGAAGAGCCAGCGCCGCCACCGTCGACCGGCGGGGTCGCTTCGCTGAGTGTCCTCGATGGGCGGTCGGGGCACCGGCTGGCTGGCCGCGTACGGGCCGGAGAGCGTGACGGCGCCGCCGACCGGAGCGCCGCTGACCGGTGCCGCTGGTGAGCCGAGTGGCAGGTTGCTGAGCAGGTCGTGCAACTCCAGGGCGGAGGGACGCTCGCCCGGGTCGTTGGCCATGCCGACGCGCAGCACGTCGATCAGCTCGTCCGGGACCCCGGGCAGGGCGGGGAGCGGCTGGTTGAACATCTCCAGCACGGTGACCAGGCTCGGGTTGCGCTCGGACTGCCAGCGCGGTGGCCGGCCGTGCATCACCGCGTAGAGGGTGGCGCAGAGGGCGTACACGTCGACGGCCGGCGACGGCGGGCTGTGGCTGAACATCTCCGGCGGCGCGTACGCCGGGGTGAGCACCTCCAGGGTGACCGAAGCGTCCCGGTGCTCGGCGAGGACGGCGAGCCCGAAGTCGGCGAGCACCGCCGAGTTGAAGTGCGAGTAGAGGATGTTCGCTGGTTTCACGTCGCGGTGCAGCACCCCGGCGGCGTGCGAGTGGGCCAGCGCGTCCGCGATCTTGATGCCGAGGTCACGGGCCTCCACCGGGCCGAGCGGCGAGGTGCGCATCCGTTCGGCGTACGAGCCGTCGCAGAGCTCCATGATCAGGTAGGGGTGCTGATCGACTGTGACCCCCACGTCGAAGAGGTCCACCACGTGCGGGTGTGACGACATCCGGCCGGCCGCCCGCGCCTCGCGCAGGAAGCGGGCCTGATCGCGCTCGCTGTCCAGCGTCCGGTTCTCCACCTTGACGGCGACCTCGCGACCCACCGAGATCTGGGTGGCCTGGTAGACGGTCGCGTACCCGCCCCGGGCAAAGACCCGCAAATCGGTCAGGCCGGGCACGATCGGCACTGGCAGGCCGCCGGTCGGGGTGTCGGTCACCGCTCGAAAATACCCAACCCGACCGATGGCTCAGCGCACCGCGTCCGCCGGAGCCGCACCGGTGGGACCGGTACCCTCCTCGGCGACCGCAGTCGTCCCGGCACCCTCGGACGATCCGACCCCGCCGGCCGGGATGCCCCGCCGGGCGTCCAGACGCAGACCGATGGCGGTGGCCACGGCGCCCAGCCCTTCCCACGCCGCCACCCCGAAGAACCGATCAGGAGCGATGTCGGCCAGCACCGCGATGGTGAACACGGTGAACGTGACCAGCCGGAAGACCACTGTGAACCGGTAGAACGCCCGCCACTCGGTCACCGTGGCGAGCAGGTAGTAGACGCCCATGTTGAAGGCCGCCATCGAGGACGCCAGCAGGAACGTCCCGGTGTGATCACCGACGGCCCGCGTCGCCGGCACCTCGAACCCGAGCATGCGCAGCTGCGCCTCCGGCCAGAGCAGCCCAACCGCGCCCATCACCAGCGCCAACACGCCGAAGACCGCGATGGTCCAGCCCGCGATGGATCGCGGCAGCTTCATGAAGGGCCTCCCCAGGCACGGCGACGGTCACCACTGTGGACCCGTACGCGGTGGTGACACGCTAGCCGCTCCCCCCGACCACCACATCCCCGGAACCGGCAAAACCCTGCACCCCCACCCCCAGGGTCGCGTTGATCAAGAGCTTTCGGTCATCGGCGGCCCGAATTCTGACCCAAACTTCTTGATCAACAGCGGAGGGTGAGGGGGCAGGGGGTGGGGGGTGGGTTAGGGCTGGGCGGTTGTTAGGCGGGTGTGGAGGGCGTCGGCTGCGGCTCGTTCGCTGCGCTGCTCGGTGGCGTACGCCAGGCGGACCGCCTCCTGCGCGCACGACAGCGCCTCCGCCGGGCGACCGCAGGCGGCCAACGCCTCGGCCAGCACACTCGCCGCGATCACCTGGCTGCGCACGTCCTCGGCCGGCGCGGTGACCGCCCGGCGCGCCCAGTCCAACGCCTGCTCCCGCTGACCGTGAGCGAGCAGCGCCGCAGCGTACTGGGCCATCGTCTGACGGCGGGAGAAGAGCAGCGACGGGGCGTTCGCGGCGGCCGTGGCCACCGGGGCCAGCAGCCCGACCGCTGTCGCCGAGTCGCCGGCCGCGAGACGGGCCGTCGCCAGCAACACCCGGGGCGCCACCTGCGCCGGCGCCTGCGGGTTGTGCGGCTCCACTGCGGTCAGCACCGCGCGGGCCACCCGCTCGGCCGTCTCGCAGTCGCCCATGTCCAACGCGACGAAGCCGCGCAGTGTGCCGGCCATCCCGGTGAGCAGCGGATGCGAGGTGCGCTCCGCGTACGCCAGGGCGTCGGTGAGCAGGTCCGCAGCGTGCTCCGGCTCGCCCAGGCCACGCGCCACCACCGCCCGGACCACCAGGGCGAACCCACGCCCCCAGTCGTCGGACGCGGCGGCGAACTCCCGGTACGCCCGCCGGGCCTCCCGGTCCGCCTCGGCCAGGTCACCCAGCTCGGCCGTGGCGAACGCCGCCACCGCCCGCAACGTGCCCACCGCCCACGCCTCACCGACCCGCTCGCCGAACGGCAGGAACACCTGCGCCATCCGACACGCCTCGCGCAGTCGACCGGCGAGCAGCCGGGCGAACGCCGTGGTGCCACGCAGCCAGGCCCGCCCGTACGGGTCCTTCAGCTCGGCGAAGAGCCGGGCGGCCCGGCCGAGCACCGCGTCGGTCCCGGCGAAGTCACCCCGGGTGGTGGTCACCCAGGCCAGGTTCTGCAGGGACCACGCCTGCCCACGTCGGTCCTGCGCACCGAGGCTGACCTGGTACGCGGCCGCCAACCGGCTGCTCGCCTGACTCAGCCGCCCCGCCACGAAGTCGGCCATGCCGAGCCGGCGCATCGCTGTGGCCCGCTGCGTGGGCAGCCGCCCCTCGGTGGCCACCTGCAACGCCTCCTGCCAGGCGGTCACCGCCCGGCCCTGATCGCCGAGGGTCTCCTGGGCCTGCCCCGCCAACAGCAGCGCACTGACCCGGGTGACCTCGTCCCCCGCGTTCGCGGCGATCTTCTCGGCGTACGCCAACGCGTCGGTGACCCGGCCGACCTGGAGCAACGCTCGGGCGTGCACCACCCGATCGGCTGCCGGCACCCCGTCGCGGGCCAGTTCGGTGGCGCGCTCGGCGTACTCGACGGCCATTGCCGGCTCACCGGCGGAGAGCGACCGGCGGGCGGCCCGGCCGAGCGCGGCCACGCCGAGCGGAACCACCGCCCGGGCCGGCGCGTCCGGACGTAGCTTCACGGCGTCGGCGAGCGTGGCGGCCCGCTCGACGTGCGTCGCCACGAAGTCGTCCCGGGCCTCGTCGGTGAACCCGCCCACAGTGCTGGCAGTGGTCTCGTCCGCCGGAGCCGCCCAGCGGGCCAGCGCCGCGTGTCGCTCGGCCAACTCGGCCTTGCTCACCCCGGCGTACGCGGCCTCGCGCATGAGCGGTGTGGCGAACGAGTAGCCGGCCCGCGAGCGGTGCAGCATGCGGCGTTGCAGCAACTCCTCGACCGCCCGGTCGAGCTCGACCGCGACCACTGCCGACGGCCGGCCGTCGCGACCGCCACGCTGCTCCCGCATCGCCTCCAGCGCGCCGGTCGGCACCGTGTCACCGGTGACCGCGGCGTCGCGCAGCACCGACCGGGCGTCCGGCGGCAACGCGTCGATCCGGGCCGCGAGCACGGCGGCGAGGTCCCGGGAGAGCAGTCGACTGCCCAGCGAGCCCGGTACCAGCCGCCAGCCGGTCGACCCGCTCTGCTCCCGCTCGCCGGAGCCGGACCGATCCACCGTGGCACCCCGCGTCGAGGCGGCGCCGCGCACTGATTCCGTGGTGAGCGCGCCCCGTTCGATAAGCAGCGTGACCAGCTCAGCCAGGTAGAACGGATTGCCCTGCGCGGTGGCGAGCAACCTGTCGGTGTCGGCCTGCGGCAGCTTGCCGCCGCCGAGGTAAGTCGTGAGCAGCCGGGCCGCGTCGGCACCGCGCAGCGGCGGCAGCGAGTGCACCTCGGCGTCCGCGACCCGGGTCAGCGCGCCAGCGGTACGCACCAACTCGGGCCGGCCGAGCAGCAGCACCAGCACCGGGCCGGTGAGCCTGGACAGGGTCAACCCGAGGGCACTGATCGTCTCGGCGGTGGCATCGTGCAGGTCGTCCACCACGATCACCAGCGGCGCCTCCGAGGCGAGCCCACTGAGCAGGTCGGCGACAGCGTTCGGCACCACCTCGGCGTCCGCGGCCGGAGTGCCCGATCCACCCCACTCACCGCTGTCGCTGCCGCCGTGCGCCGGGAGTTCGGCGTAGCCGAGCAGGGCCAGCAGTTGCTCCGTGGAGATCGGCGGTGTCTCCGCACCGGAGCGGGCGAGCCGCTGCCCGAGCCGGCGCAGCCGCTCCTCGACCGCCGGGCGGGTCAGCGCTGTGGACGCGTCGCTGGGCAGACCGACGGCGGCCCGCACCAGATCGGCCAGGGGCGCGAGCCGTCGCCGCTCACCGAACGCGGCACAGCGCACCGAGAGCACCCGGGCCCCGGTGTGCGCCGCGTACCGGCCAGCACCGACGTCGTACCCGGCGGCGAGGCGCTCCACCTCGGCGGCGAACCGGGACTTGCCGATGCCCGCCTCGGCGGTCATCAGCAGCACCCGCGGGTCGCCCTGGTCGATCACCTCGGCGAGCCGGCCGGCGACCCGACCGATCTCCGTCTCCCGGCCGACGTACGGCGCCTCGTCGCCCAGCCCCGAGCGGGTGCCCGGCGCGTCCAGCAGACCCAGCAGCTCGTACGCCTCGACCGGCTCACGCTTTCCCTTGAGCCGCAGCGGGCGCAGCGCCCGCCAGGAGGAGACGTGTCTGGTGGCCGCGGCGGTACGACCACCTGCGTAGACGGCCCCGACGGCGGCGGCGTCGGCGAGCCGGGCCGCGGTGTTCACCGTGTCGCCGATGACCGTGTATTCAATGGCGGCCTGGATGCCCGCGATGACGTCGCCGGTGTTCAGCCCGACTCGCAGCCCGAGCGGCGCGCCGCCGCCCCGCTCGTCGTCGAGCACCCGGCGGACGGCCCGTTGCATGGACAGTGCGGCCCGGACGGCACGTTCGGCGTCGTCCTCGTGCGCCACCGGGGCGCCGAAGACCGCCATGATGCCGTCACCGGTCAGCTTGTCGACGTGCCCGCCGAACGTCTTCACCGCACCGGCGAGGGCGGCGAGCACCCGGTCGGTGACCGCGCCGACGCGTTCCGGGTCGAGATCCTCCGACCAGGAGGTGAACTCGGAGAGGTCGCCGAAGAGCACTGTCACCACCCGGCGCTCGGCCGCCGGCAACGTGGCGGCGGCCGGCAGCGCGGCGCCACAGTTGTGGCAGAACCGCGCGCCGGGAACGGCAACGGTTCCACACACGGGGCAGGTCACATGTGCTCCAACCCACTGACCCCGGGCGCGGATTCCCCGGTGTCGACGCCCAGGTACTCCAGCTGCGCCCGGACCGACCATTCGGCTGCCCACCAGAGTGAGCGGTCCACGTCCGCGTAGACCGTAGCCACCACGTCGGCAGGGGTGTGGGCGCCAGCGGCGACCGCCGCCCGGACCTGGTCGAGCCGGGCCCGGCGGTGGGCGAGGTAGAAGTCGGCCGCGGCGGCGCAGTCGGCCAGTGCCGGGCCGTGTCCAGGCAGCGCCGGGATCCCCCGGTACGCCGAAAGCAGCTCCAGGCTGCTCAGATAGTCACCGAGGTGACCGTCGGGATGGGCGACCACGGTGGTGCCCCGGCCGAGGATGGTGTCACCGGTGAGCACCACCCGCTCGTCGCCGTGCTCGACCAGGAAGCAGACCGAGTCGGCGGTGTGCCCTGGCGTCTCCAACAGACTGATCTGCAGACCGAAGCCGCCGAAGTGCTCGCCCGGCTCGGTCAGCGGCTCGCCGCCGATGGTGTGCGCCGGGTCGACGGCGAGCACGTGCACGCCGCCGAGCAGCTCACTCAGCCGGGCCGCGCCCTCGGTGTGGTCGGGGTGGCCGTGGGTGATCAGGATCAGCCCGACCGGACCGTGTTCGGCGATCCGGGTCAGGTGCCCCTCGTCCGCCGGCCCCGGGTCGACCACGATGCCGGACTCGGCCGCCGGGGCGCGCAGCACCCAGGTGTTGGTGCCGTCGAGGGTCATCGGCCCCGGGTTCGGCGCACGCAGCAGTGAAACCCAGCGGGGCAACTCGTCGGCAAGCGCCGCCACCGCCCCCGTCACGTGCCCGCTCATGGCTGCGATCGTACGACCCCGCCCGCCACACCCCACGATCTTGCACTTGCGGCCCCTGATTCATCCCGGTTCAGGGCTTTCGTCCGAGCAGGAAGTGCAAGATCGGGGGGCGATGGGGACGCGTCAGGCGACCTCGACGATCAGCTCGATCTCCACCGGGGCGTCCAGTGGCAACTCGGCCACACCCACCGCGCTGCGCGCGTGCCGGCCGGCCTCCCCGAAGACGGTGCCGAAGAGATCCGAGGCACCGTTGATCACGGCGGGCTGGCCGGTGAAGCCGGGCGCGGAGGCCACGAACCCGGTCACCTTGACCACCTTGACCACGTTCTCCAGACCGACCAGCGAGTCGACAGCGGCCAGCGCGTTGAGCGCGCACCGCTGGGCCAGATCCTTCGCCTGCTCGGCGGAGATCCCGGCGCCGACCTTGCCGGTCGCCAGCAACTTGCCCTCGGCCATCGGCAACTGGCCGGAAACGTACACGTGCTGCCCGGACTGCACGGCCGGGACGTAACTGGCCACCGGCGGCACGACCTCGGGCAGGTCGAGACCCAGCTCGGCGAGCTTCGCGTGCGGACCGTTGCTCACGCCTTGGGCCGCTTCAGGTAGGCGACCAGCTGGTCCGGATTCGGGCCGGGGACCACGGCGACGAGCTCCCACCCGTCCTCGCCCCAGTTGTCGAGGATCTGCTTGGTCGCGTGGACCAGCAGCGGGACCGTGGAGTATTCCCACTTCTGCATCGCTGAAGGGCTCCCTCTCGGTGCGGAATTGTTCGAGGGACAGCCTACGGTCCGCTGGCCGGACGAGGTACGGGACGCTGCTCCGGCGCGGCCGGCAGCTCCCCGCAGCGCCCTTCGTGCTCGTACCCCTGAGGGCAGCGGGACCGGTCGGGCAGCAACAGGTCACAGAAGACCCGGTGCCGGTTGTTCTGATCGTCGGCGTTGGAGACGGTCGTCTCGCCGGCGTCCAACTCGGGCAGGAAACCCAGGGACACCGCGACCCGGCCGGCCAGCACGGTCGCCGCCGCCAGGTTCGGCACCCGGATCGGCAGGTGGATGACGAAGCCCGGCTCGTCGTCCTCGCGGGTCCGCTCGGCGGGCTGGCTCGGCACCCGGGCCGTCTCCGCCTGCTCCGGCATCCGGCGGTACGACCGTTCGTTGATCGGCTGGTTGGTGACCTGCCCGCCGGCCTCGACCACGGACCCGGGCCGGCGAGGCCGGTCGTTCGTCGGGAACTGGGTGCGAGGGATGTTGTCCGCGTCGCGCATGTACTGCCTCCGGTCGTACCTCTCGGACCATGCTTCCGGTCCGGACCCATTCGTCCGTTCCGGCCCCCGCACCGGGACGAAGGTAGGTCTGTGGCAACGGTCCCGCCAACAGGACGCGCACAAGAGGTCACCAACAGTCACATATGCGACACACCGCAGGTCGGGGGCCCGACACCGAAACCGACGCGGGTACCGCTCACCGGATCGCAGGGCCGCTCGGCAGGCAGGGGCGACACCGATCCGCTCATCGACCGCTACCCTTCCGGTCGGACGGTCGCGCTGCGCCCGGCCGCCCGCTCGATCACGCTCGGCGCCAGGGGTGGCGGCGGGCGCCGCACCCCTGGGGGAACGACATGACCCACCCGCCCAGCGGCGACCAGGCCGGCACACCCGCTCACCCGCCGGTCCACCACCCGGATCCCGCCGGTCAGCCCGGCGCGCCGACCATCCCCAGCCAGTCGACCCCCGCTACGCCGCCCGGGCAGCTCGCTCTCCCCGCCGCCCCCGCCCAGCCGGCACTCTCCGCCGGCCCCACCTCACCGGCCTTCCCGGGGCAGCACAGCGGCCCCGGCCAGCCGGCCTTCCCGGGGCAGCCTGGCGGCCCCAGCCAGCCGACAGGGCCTGGCGGCCCCACCTCGGCCGCCGCACCCACGCAGCCGGGTGCCCCGAACTCCTCATCGATCCCCCCGGCCCCGCCCGCCTATCCGCCCTACCACGGCACGGCCGGGCCGAAGAAGAAGCGCGGTCTGCTGATCGCGGCGATCGCCCTGGTCGTGATCATGGTGCTCTGCGTGGGGGGTGGCGTGGTGGCCTTCCTGACCCTGCGCGATGTCGAGACCGGCGAGGGCGCCAAGGAGCCGGCGGTCGCCGTCGACGAGTTCCTCACCGCTGTCTACAAGGATCGCGACGCGACGAAGGCGGCCGGTCGCGTCTGCGCCGCTTCCCGCGACGACGACAAGATCGCCGCGAAGGTTGCCGAGGTGGAGAAGTACGCCGCCACCTACCAGAACCCGCGCTTCCGCTGGACCACCCCGAAGGTTGACAACCAGACCGGGGAACGGGCCACCGTCTCCACCCGGCTCACCATGACCACCGCCGACGAGAAGGTGGCCGACCAGGAGTTGCGCTTCACTGTGGTGCAGAAGACGGGTTGGTGGGTCTGCGAGGTCGCCTGACCGCCCAGCCTGGATAGGCTCGACGGGTGTGTGCAGCTGAGCGTCCGATCGACCCGGCCGGTACCGGATGGCCCGCCCGTCTCCACGTGGTGACCGGCAAGGGCGGCACCGGTAAGACCAGCGTGGCGGCGGCGCTGGCCCTCGCGCTCGCCGCCGGCGGCCGGCGCACCCTGCTGGTCGAGGTCGAGGGGCGGCAGGGCATCGCCCAACTGTTCGGCATCGAGCCGCTGCCCTACGAGGAGCGGCACCTCGCCGACGCGCCGGACGGCGGTGAGGTGCGCGCACTCGCGGTGGACGCCGAGGAGGCGCTGCTCGAGTACCTCGACATGTTCTACAAACTGGGCGCGGCGGGCCGGGCACTACGCAAGCTCGGCGCCATCGACTTCGCCACCACCATCGCGCCCGGCCTGCGGGACGTCCTGCTCACCGGCAAGGTGAAGGAGGCCACCACCCGCACCACCGGGCAGCGGCGCGCGTACGACGCGGTGGTGCTGGACGCCCCGCCGACCGGGCGGATCGGCCGGTTCCTCAACGTGACGGCGGAGACCGCCCGGCTGGCCAAGGTGGGCCCGATCAAGACCCAGAGCGAGGGGGTCGCCGCGTTGCTGCGGTCCCCGATGACGGCGGTGCACGTGGTCACGCTGCTGGAGGAGATGCCGATCCAGGAGACTGTCGACGCGATCGCCGATCTGACCGCCCTCGGCTTCGGCGTCGGGAAGGTGCTCGTCAACGGAGTCCGACCGCCGGTGCCCGCCGGAGCGGCGGTCACCGCCGCGGAGTTGAAGCGCGGGCTGGTCGCCGCCGGGCTGCCGGCCGATCGGGACATCGTGGCCGGGTTGCACGATGAGGCGCGTGACCAGCTCATCCGGCGCGAACTGGAAGATTCGCTCCGCGCCGACCTGGTGGAGTTGGGGCTGCCGATGATCGAGCTGCCGTTGCTGCCCGACGGGGTTGATCGGGCGGGGCTCGCGACGCTGGCCCAGGCCCTCGTCCGCGCCGAATGACTCACACCTGAGCGCAGCACGGGCGCGCGGACCCACCGGCCCGATACGCTCGATTGGTGCCTTCCGAAGACGCGGCGCCGCAGCTGGACGTCGACCAGATCCTCGCCGACCCAGGCGTGCGGATCGTCGTGTGCTGCGGTGCCGGCGGAGTGGGAAAGACGACCACGGCCGCGGCGCTGGCGCTGCGGGCGGCCGAGCATCACGGCCGACGCACTGTGGTGCTCACCATCGACCCGGCTCGCCGGTTGGCCCAGTCGCTGGGCCTGACCGAGCTGGACAACACCCCTCGCCAGGTCAAGGGGATCGACGTCGAGAGCAGCGGCGGCGAGTTGCACGCCATGATGCTGGACATGAAGCGCACCTTCGACGACGTGGTGTTGCAGCACACCGACCCGACGAAGGCCGCGGAGATCTTCGCGAACCCGTTCTACCAGGCGATGAGCTCGACCTTCGCCGGCACACAGGAATACATGGCGATGGAGAAGCTGGGTCAGTTGCACGCCCGGGGCGAATGGGACCTGATCGTGGTGGACACTCCACCGTCCCGCTCGGCACTGGACTTCCTGGATGCGCCCGCTCGGCTCTCCCGTTTCCTCGACGGCCGGATGCTGCGACTGCTGCTGGCCCCGGCGCGCAGCGGCGGGCGGAGCATGTTCAGCCTGGTCACGGCCTCGTTCGGGATGTTCTCGAAGGTGGTGCAGAAGGTGCTCGGCGCGCAACTGCTCACCGACCTGTCCGGCTTCGTGGCGGCACTGGATTCGATGTTCGGTGGTTTCCGGCAGCGCGCCGAGCAGACGTACCGCATCCTGCAGGCGCGGGAGACGGCCTTTCTGCTGGTCGCGACGCCGGAGCCGGACGCGGTCCGGGAGGCCGCCTACTTCGCGGGCCGGTTGCGGGACGAGCGGATGCCGCTGGCCGGCCTGGTGCTCAACCGGGTGCACCGCCCGACGGTCCCGGAGCTGGACGCCGAGCAGAGCCGGGTCGCCGCCGAGCGGCTGACCCAGCTGGGTGGGCATGAGGCCACCGCCGACGTGCTGCGGGCGCACGCGGCGTTGGCTCGTCAGGCGGTACGCGAGCAGCAGGTCGCCGCGCGCTTCACCGAGGCGTTCCCGGCCGTGCCGGCGGTTTCGGTCACGGCGCAGCCCGCCGACGTGCACGACGTCGACGGGCTACGGACGATCGGCGCGGCGATCAGCCGGCCGTGACCGGCGTCAGTTGGCCGCGCTGACGAGAATCTTGTCCTTGCCGGTCTTGTCCTTGCTGTTCTTCTTCATCGCGGCCTCGAACATCTTGCGCCAGCTCGTCACCTGGGGGTGACGACGCAGTAGCGCCCGCCGTTCGCGTTCGGTCATGCCGCCCCACACACCGAACTCGATCCGGTTGTCCAGCGCGTCGGCCAGGCACTCGTACCGAACTGGGCAGCTCCGGCAGATCCGCTTCGCCACGTTCTGTTCGGCGCCCTGTACGAACAACGCGTCCGGGTCCCCGTTCTGACATGCCGCCAGCGACGGCCAGTCAGTGATCATGCCCATGTGTACACGTCCCCCCTTGCAGTACCTACCGACCTCGTCGATGCACGTCAGCCGGCAATTCCCCCCGATCGCCCGGCCTGCCTTCCCCAAGGCGGCGCGGACGACATGTGGCGCTGTCGCCGCCCCCATCATGCTCTGTAGTCGACTGATTACGCAACGTTGTCGACGAAATCCATCATTCCGGACACTCCCGGCTTCCCGGGCCTTCTACCGCCGGTTACCCCGCCGAGGTCAGCGATAACGCTGCGCCACCTCACTGAATCGGAGGAGACTCACGCCAGGTCACACGCAACCAAGCACCGGGGGTCGTGCGTTTAGCACAACGAGGGCAGCGCGCGCAGGAAATGGGGAAAGAACGCCCCAGCGCCCCTCGTTCCCTACTCGCGTACCCTGTCGAGGTGACCTGGATGCGGAAACGTGACCACAATGTGCTGACCAACGCCGCATCGCTAGCCGTGTGTGGCCTGCTGGCCGGCGTGGTGGTCGCTGCGGCGGCCTTCCCCGCGGTAGCGATGTCCGGCTTGGCCGCGAAGGCCGGCGCCGAGACATTCGGTGCCCTGCCCACGGAGCTGACGGTGGCCCGCGCGCCACAGATCAGCTACCTGCTGGCATCGGACGGCAAGACACCGCTGGCGACGATGTACGACGAGAACCGACGGGACGTCAAGCTCCCCGACATCTCGCCGGCCATGCAGAAGGCCATCATCGCGGCCGAGGACCATGAGTTCTACAAGCACAACGGCGTCGACATCAACGGTGTCGCCCGCGCGTTCGTCAACAACCAGAGCGAAGGCTCGGGTCGGCAGGGCGCGTCGACGCTGACCATGCAGTACGTCCGACTGGCCATCGCCTACTCGGCCACCCACCCGGCGGACGTCGTCGCGGCGACCGAGGACACCAGCGCCCGCAAGCTGCGCGAGATGCGGCTGGCCCTCCAGGTCGACAAGGAATTCTCCAAGGACGAGATCCTCACCCGCTACCTCAACCTCGCCTCGTTCGGCAACGGCGCGTACGGCATCTACGCCGCCAGCCAGGTCTACTTCGGTAAGCCGCCGAGCAAGCTGAAGATCGAGGAAGCGGCGTTGCTGGCCGGCATGGTCAAGGCGCCGACGACGAACGACCCGACCACCGAGGCCGGTTACCCGCTCGCGCTGGATCGACGCAACTACGTCATCCAGAACATGGTCGACATCAAGGCCATCACCCAGCAGGAGGCCGACGCCGCCAAGGCGACCAAGCTGGTCGTGAAGGACAAGCGCACTCCGAACGGCTGCGTCGCCGCCAACGTCAACGAGTGGGGCTTCTTCTGCGACTACTTCTACCGCTGGTGGATGGATCAGGAGACGTTCGGCTCGACCACGTACGACCGGGAGCGCCGACTGAAGAGCGGCGGTTACACCGTCGTGACCTCGATCGACGTTCAGGCGCAGCGGGGCGCGGACAAGGCGGTCCGTAAGGCCAAGAGCGTGAACAGCAAGGAAGCGGCAATGGTCGCGGTCGTCGAGCCGGGCACCGGCCGGGTTCGGGCGCTCGCGGTCAATCGGCAGTTCAAGCTCGACGACCCGAAGAACCCGAAGAACAAGCTCTCCAGCGACCCCGCGAAGAGCAAGAAGAAGATCCGGGGCAACTACCCGGCGACGGTCAACCCGCTGCTCACCGGCGGCAACGGCATCACCGGCTACCAGGCCGGCTCGACCTTCAAGATCTTCAGCATCGTCGCCGCGCTGGAGAAGGGCATCCCGCTCGGCTACACGATGAACGCGCCGCAGCAGTTCAAGTCGGAATACATCATCGACAGCAGCAGCCCGGCGGCCTGCAAGGGCACCCACTTCTACTGCCCGACCAACTCCGGCCTCAAGGCCGGCGGTGTACAGAACATGTGGAGCGCCTTCAGCGCGTCGATCAACACCTACTTCGTCCCGCTGCAACAGCAGGTCGGCGCGGAGAACGTGGTCGACGCCGCCCGGCGGGCCGGCATCCAGTTCCGGGCGAGCAACGACGCCAAGTTCGCCGCCACCAAGGAAGCCGCCCACCAGTGGGGCGCCTTCACCCTGGGTGTGTCCTCCACCACCCCGCTCGACCTGGCCAACGCGTACGCGACTCTCGCGGCGGACGGCAAGTACTGCGAGCCGATCCCGGTGCAGGAAATCCGGGACCCGGAGGGCAACAAGCTGGACATCGCCAACCCGCGCTGCGAGAAGCGGTTCAGCACCGAGGTGGCCCGCGCCGCCGTGGATGCCGCCCGCTGCCCGGTCGGCGACAACTCCAGCACCAGCAAGTGCGGTGGCAGCCGCACGGCCGGCGTCGTGAAGAGCATCGTCGACGCGCCGGTGGCCGGTAAGTCCGGCACCACCGACTCGGAGAAGACGGCCGCCCTGGTCGCCATGACCAAGCAGTACTCGGTGGCCGGCATCATGGCCGACCCGGACTGGCCGCAGACCAATGTCAAGATGAAGCACGCCCAGAAGGACGGCATCAACCCGCCGGTGTACGAGACGCTGCGGGATGCCATGAAGGGCAAACCGCGGATCAAGTTCGAGCCGCCGGGCCAGAAGATCTCCGAGGGTGACCAGCGCAGCATCCCCGACGTGAAGTGCGTTTCGGTGGATCAGGCAAAGTCCCGGCTCAAGGGCGCCGGCTTCGAGCCGGTCGTCTCCAGCGCGAAGGTGCCGTCCTCCTGCAAGGCGGGCGACGCGGCCGGCACCAGCCCGGACGGACGCACGATCAAGGGTGGTGTGGTCACCATCCAGGTCAGCAGTGGGGGCGGCGGTACGCCGGGCAACACCGACGGCACTCCGGGCGGCCAACCCGGCAACCAACCCGGACGACCCGGCAACGGCCGTCCGAACGGCTGAGCCGACCAGTAGGACACAACGGGCGGGCACCCTCCTCGGGTGCCCGCCCGTTTCTTCTGTCCGGACCAGGAGCGGCTACGACAACGTCATGCCGCCCCGCTGACCCCGCCGGGTCAGAGACCGAGCTGTCGGCGTACCTCGGCGGCCACCCGGCCACCCTCGGCCTGGCCCGCCACCGCGGCCTGGGCCGCCTTCATCGCCGGGCCCATCTGGGCCTTGCCGGTGAAGCCGGCGGCGGCGAGCGCCCCCGACACCAGCTCGGTCAGGTCGGCGTCCGAGAGCTGCTTGGGCAGGTAGCGGTCCAACACCTCACCCTCGGCGCTCTCCTTCGCTGCCTGCTCGGCGCGCCCGGCGTCGGCGAAGGCGGTGGCCGCCTCCCGACGCTTCTTGGCTTCCTTGGTCAGCACCGCGAGCACCTCGTCATCGGTGAGCTCGCGCTTGGCCTTGCCAGCGACCTCGGCGGTGCCGACGGCGGCCAGGGCCATCCGCAGCGTGGAGGTGGTCAGCTCGTCACGCGCCTTGAGCGCGGTACGCATGTCGGCAGTGAGGCGGTCCTTCAGCGTGCTCATGGACGGTCAAACTACCCTGAACGCCATGCGAAAGCGCACACTATTCCGGCTCGCCGCCGGAACCGCCACGATCGGCGCGGCCACCCTCGCGTACGCGTCGCTCGTCGAGCGCAACATGTTCACCCTCCGGCGGTACGACGTGCCGGTGCTTCCGGCCGACGCGGAGCCGCTGCGCGTGCTGCACCTGTCGGACCTGCACATGATGCCCGACCAGGCGCGCAAGCAGCGTTGGGTGGCATCGCTGGCCGCCCTCGACCCCGACCTGGTGGTGGTCACCGGCGACAACATGGCGCACCCGGGCGCGGTGCCCGGGGTGCTGCGGGCCCTGCAACCACTGCTGGACTACCCGGGCGCGTTCGTGTTCGGCTCGAACGACTACACCGGGCCGGTGCTGAAGAACCCCTTCACCTACTTCCTGCCCGACCGGGAGTACACCGAGGGCGTCGAGCTGCCCTACGAGGAGTTGCGCCAGGTCTTCACCGGCTCCGGCTGGGCAGACCTCAACAACGCCCGGACCACGCTGAAGGCTGGCGGGCGACAACTCGACCTGGTCGGCGTCGACGACCCGCACATCGACCGGGACGACTACCCCTCCGTCGCCGGCGCGGTGTCGTCCTCGGCGGACCTCTCCATCGCGCTGACGCACTCACCCGAGCCACGGGTGCTCGACCAGATGGCGGCGGACGGCTTCGGGCTGCTGCTGGCCGGGCACACCCACGGTGGTCAGGTCTGCGTACCGGGCTTCGGGGCGCTGGTGACCAACTGCGGCCTGCCCCGCTCGATGGCGCGCGGCCTGCACCGGTGGCCGGGCTCGGACTCCTGGCTGCACGTCTCCGCCGGCCTCGGCACCCACCCGACCGCCCCGATCCGCTTCGCCTGCCCCCCGGAGGCCAGCATCCTGACCCTCATCCCCCGCTGACCGTCCCGCTGCCCTCCCGGCCGCTTCACGATTCGCGCACCATCAGGGATGTTGCTGCCTCGGCGTGTCGTGAGGCAGCAACATCCCGGAAGTTGTGCGGATCTTGGCCACCCTGGGCGGGGCCGGGGCGGCGGGGGTACCGAGTTTGACCATCGGAGCGGGTGGGCTACTATTTGTCGGCACGCCTCGGGGTGTGGCGCAGCTTGGTAGCGCGCTTCGTTCGGGACGAAGAGGTCGTCGGTTCGAATCCGGCCACCCCGACCAGAGGTAAAAGGCCAGGTGAGATCTTCTCTCACCTGGCCTTTTTGTTTGCCCCGGCAAGCCCTGTCGACCGATTCCCGTGCGACGGCTGCGTGGCTAGCGTCCGCCTGTATGACCCACCCTCAGACGCCTGCGCCGTGGATCCCGCCCGACGGCCCGGCAGGGGCGCCCCTTGCGACCCCGCAGGCCAGCCGCGCCACCCCCGTCTCCTTTCTGGCCGTGTACGTGTTGGCGGGCCTGGCGACGGTGTGTTGGGCGGGAGCGGCGTACAGCGCCCGGCTGATCTTCCTTGGCCGGGACATGGTCGAGGGTCTGCTGAGCTTCATCGGGCTGCTGGGTCTCGCCGCAGGTGAAGTGTTCGCGTTGCTGTTCACCATCACCGCTGCTTTCGAGTTGCGCGGGCGCAACTCGCCTCGTGCGGCCCTGGCGGCCGGCCTGGTCGCGGTCACCGGAGTCGTCGCGACGATCGTGTTCCTGATCTGGGTGTCAACGACCGCGAGTACCGATTCGTAGCAACCGGCTCTCGCCTTCAACCTTCTGACCCTCGCCAGAGTCGTGAGAGGTAACCAATCAAGGCGGGGGCTCATGGCAGTTGACGACGAGCATTTTCGAAAGTTCGTCGAGACGCGCTACGTGGATCTCTTGCGCGTGGCGTACCACCTCACCGGCTCGACCCAGGATGCAGAGGATCTGGTGCAGGCCGCGCTGGTGAAGGTGATGCGTCGGTGGCGGCGGGTCGACGATCCGATGGCCTACCTGCGACGAGTCATGATCAACCACCACATCAGCGCCTGGCGCCGCCACCGGATGCACGAGGTGCTGACGTTCTTCTTTCCCGAGCGGCCCACCCGGGACATGACCGAGACGGTTGCCGAACGGCGCGCTCTCTACGAGGCGATGCAGGAGCTGACACCTCGTACCCGTGCGGTGATCGTGCTCCGGTACGTGGTCGATCTGCCGGAGGCGGAGGTAGCGGCCACTCTCGGCTGCTCGGTCGGGTCGGTCAAGAGCCGCGCATCACGAGGATTGGCTCGCCTGCGTCTGGCGCTGGCAGCTGATCCAGCACCGACCGGGACGACGAAGATGACGGGGGTAGCACAATGACGGTCGACGATGAGCTGAGCCGGGCCCTGGCCGAGTCGAGCCGGACACTGACCCCGCAGCCAGACCCGTACGGCCGAGCGACGGCGCGATACCGACGGAGCCGGCAGCGACGCCTCGGCGGCCTGGTTCTGGTCCTCGCAGTCTCCGTTGGGAGCACGGCCTTCGCCATCGCCAGCCCGGGCCGGACCACGCAGCTACCGGCCGACCCGTCCGAGTCCATCGCACCCGTGCTGGCGTGGTCGGACCGACTCCTCCAGTCGCCGCCGCGCGGTGCCGTCGCCGGGGACGACAGCTACGTACGTCAGCTCTCTGAACAGTTGTTGGCCGCCCAACGCCGAGGAGAGTTCTCCCGCCTGACGGTGCCGGTGAGCGGGGTGAAAGTCCTCTTCGCCGACGACGTGGACGGCCACCGTATCGCCCTCGCCGCCTTCGTCCGTAACCAGCCCGATCCGGTCACCGGCTGGCCGAGCGCCGCGGTGTGGCTGGTCGCCGACGAGGGTGCCAGTGCCCAGGAACTGGCCAGCACCGCCTCCGTCAGGGGGGTAAGCGACGCTCTGGAACCCTACGAGAGCCTGTCCGTGGACGGTCCGAAGGCGGCACACGTGGCGATCGCCCCGGCCGGCTGCGTTTTCCTCAGCTCACCGCTGCCCGACGGCGACACCTTCAGGTGGGCCCCGGAGCCGACCGGGTCCTACCTGGTCCGTACCGCGCGGGCCCAGCGGCCCGAGTGGTGGCGGGTCGACTGCGGCGGGGTGACTCGCAAGATAACGCCCGGTCCAGGTTCGCTGGCCTCCACGCCGATCACCGACGCTCAACTCGCGACGGCGATGTCCCGCGTACGCGGCAGTGTCGAGCAGCAACGTGCCCGGGATTTGGTGTACCAGTGGGCACAGTCAGGAGGTTACCGCCTGACCGCCCTTCCGAGCGTGGTGTGGGGCGGGCACCTCGCTGGCCTCCCTATCAGCCCGGCCGACGGGTCGCCCAGCGCGACAGAGCCGTCGGTGGAGGACGCCCAGGTGACGGTCCTGGCTGCTCCCGCTGTGGGCGGCGATTGGGTCGGCGAGGTGTCGATCGCCCCCGATCAGCCACGGTCCGACGGCGTGCTCAGCACTGGCACCTCCTTCACCGCTACCGCCGACCCGACCGATCCCGGTGGCGTGCTGGCCGTGTCCATCGACGATGACACCGGCGGCAGCGAGGGCCAGCAGATCCTGCTCGTGGTGACGCCGGCAGCCGCCACCACCGTGCGCGTCCTGCGCGACGGGCAGGAGGTGGCGAGGAGCGCCGTCAGCGGCTCCGGGACGGCCATGCAGGTGCCCCGCCCCACCGCGGGCCTTGTCGTGGAGGCGCTCGACGCATCCGGCGGGACGATTGCCAGCGGTCAGGTGTCCAAGCAGGGTGCACAACGGACAACCGAGACCGACACCTGGAACGAGGAGTGACTGCCCCGCGACGGCCGCCGGCACGTGACGCCTTTCGGACACCGCCCTGACAGCCTTCACCTGCTGGTATAGGTGTTTCTACCGATCCCTCGAGTGGCTGCCGCCCCTAGCGTCAGTGGCACACCACACTGTCCGAGGGAGACCACCGATGACCATCGCACCCGATCTCATCGCCGTGAAGGCACGCCAGCAGGTGACATGGGCCAGCGGTGACTACGGCGCGGTCGCCGCGCTCATCCACCCGATCTCCGAGCTTCTGGTGACCGCCGCCGACCTGTCGGCCGGCGCCCGCGTACTCGACGTGGCGACCGGGTCCGGCAACGCCGCCATCGCCGCAGCCCGCTGCGGGTGCGTCGTGACCGGCGTCGACTACGTACCCGAACTGTTGGAACGCGGCCAGGCCCGCGCCGCCGCGGAACGACTCCCGGTCACGTTCGTGACCGGCGACGCGGAACGACTGGCGTACGCCGACGGGTCCTTCGACGCGGTCCTCTCCGTCGTCGGGGTGATGTTCGCGCCGGACCAGGAGCGGGCGGCGGCCGAGCTGGTCCGGGTCTGCCGGCCCGGCGGCACTGTGGCGCTGGCGTCGTGGACGCCGCAGGGCTTCATCGGCGACCTGTTCCGCACTGTGGGGCGGCATGTGCCACCACCGGCGGGGTTACGCCCGCCGGTCGAGTGGGGCGACGAGGACCGGGTCCGCGAACTGCTCGGCGCGGCCGTGGGTGAACTGCGGGCGGTACGCCGGGAGTTCGTCTTCCGCTTCGGCACACCGGAGGAGTTCGCCGACTTCTTCCGGGTCAACTACGGGCCGACGTTGAAGGCGTTCGAGGCGCTGCTCGAGGAGCGACGCCCGGCCCTGCACGCCGATCTGGTGGAGCTGGCCCGCACCCACAACCGTGCCACCGACGCCACGGTCCGCATCCCGGCGGAGTACCTGGAGGTCGTGGCGCGGCGGACCCCCGACCCGGCCTGACGCCCGTCCGCGCCACCCCGTTCGAGGTGGCGCGGGCCGGTCAGTCCTGCCGCTCGGTGCGCGCGACCTCAGTCCTGCCGCTCGGTGCGCTCGATCTCCGCGAACGCGGCGGCAAGGTAGTCGTCCAACGGCACGCCGGTCGCCGCCAACAGGTCGGCCACCAGCAGCGGAGCGTGTCGGGCCAGCACCGACGCGTCCGGCGGTGACTCGTCGCCGTCGGGGTCGTACACACCCAACGCGCCGGCCAGCAGGACGAGCACCACGTGCGGGTCGACATCCGTTCGCCACCGAGTCGACTCCTGCACGCAGTGGGTCAACACCTGGCGGATGTCGTCGCCGGTCAACCCGTCCGGATGGCTCTCCTCCAGCAGCAACCGGACCACCGCGCCGAGCACCAGGCCGGAACGCTCGTCCGCGGCGAGACCGCCGACCGCCTCGTCGTACGCCTGACCGTCGCGTGCCTGGGCGGCGGCGACGGCCGTCGTTGCGGTCAACGCGATGGCGCGGGCGGTAGCGGGCAGATGTCGCCAGGTGCCGGTCATCGCGCCAGCATCGCAGACCCGGCGGACACCGACCGACCGCGATCAGAGCGAGTGGATCAACGTGGGATTGGTCACCAGTCGGTCCCGGTGACCGTGAGGCGTGGCCAAAACGGTTCGCGCTGCGTCAGACCCACCGAACACAATGCCGGCATGCTGCGTCGTGCCCTGCCCCGCCGTTCGGAAGCTCGCCGGATCCTCCTCGGCACACTGCTGTCGGCGATCGGGCGGGGTCTGACCCTGCCGTTCCTGTTCATCTACCTGACCGACGTACGCGGGCTCACCGACACCCGCGCCGGGCTCGTCATCGGCTGGTACGGCGTGGTCACCCTGGCCCTGTCGCCGCTGGGCGGGACGCTGATCGACCGAATCGGCGCCCGCCGGGTGGTGGTGCCCTGCCTGCTGATCGAGGCGATCGGCACCGGCTCGTTGGCGCTGGTCCACTCGACGGGCTCGGCCCTGCTGGTGATGACGGTGGTCGCCATCGGCAGCTCGGCGATCTGGTCCGGGCAGAACACCATCCTCGCGTCGCTGACCGACGACGATGAGCGGCAACGCGTCTTCGGGTTGAACTTCGCCCTGCTCAACCTCGGCATCGGCATCGGTGGCATGACCTCCGGCGCGATCGTCGACACCGCCCGGCCCGGCACCTTCCAGGCGATCTACCTGCTGGACGCGGTGACCTACCTGATGCCGGCGCTGATCCTGCTCACCCTGCCCGGCGTGGGCCACCGACTCGGCAAACGTCGAGGCGTCGACGAGCCGTCGCCCGGTGGCTACCTGACGGTGCTCCGCGACCGCCCGTTCCGGCGGCTGGTGATCTTCGGGCTGATCCTCACCACCTGCGGCTACGCGCAGGTGGAGGTGGGCTTCGCCGCGTACGCGGTGCGGGTGGCCGAGGTGAACCCCCGGGTCGTGGCATGGGCACTAGCTGCCAACACCGTGATGATCGTGCTCGCGCAACTGCTGGTGATCCGCCGGATCGAGGGGCGCAGCCGCACCCGGGCGTTGGCGGTGGTGGGAGCGGTGTTTGCCGCCGCCTGGCTGGTCCTCGGCGCGGCCGGCCTGGTCAAAGCTGAGAACGCCGTGCTGGCCGCCCTGTGCGTGGTGCTCTGCTCGGCGATCTTCGGTTTCGGCGAGACGATGCTGTCCCCGGTGATGCCCGCACTGACCAACGCGCTGGCCACTGACGAACTGCGCGGCCGGTACAACGCGATGAGTTCGATGATCTTCGGAATCAGCGGTGTGATCGGCCCGGTGACCGCCGGCCCACTCATCGGCGCCGCCAACGGCATGGTCTGGGTGGCGACGGTGGTCGGCGGCTGCCTGGTCGCCTCGCTGGTCGCGCTGTCCCTGCGCCGGCTGCTCACCACGGAGCAGGACGGCCTCGCGACGACCACCCCGGCATCTCCCACCCCCACGCCCGCCCCCGCCTGACCTCGAGGACCCCGCCGCACCGCCCGCGACTTGCACGCATCCGGCGCCTCACCAAGCACGCCACCCCGCACCCCGCACCCCGCACCAAGATCCGAGCAACTTCCCGGAAGTTGGTGCCTCGGGCACGCGGGAGCCAGCAACATGGGGGAAGTTGCGCGGATCTTCCTCATTGGCCTCGCCATTGATCTTGCCCGGAGGGGCGCGAGCGGGCAGGCGCGGCGCGAGCAGGCGGGGTCTGGGACGGGTCGGGCCCCGGAGCTGGTGCTCCGGGGCCCGATGTCGCGGGGGTCGGCCGTCAGGCGGCGGGGACCTCGGCGGTGGTGCGGATCCGGTCCAGCGTCGGTGCGGAGACCGGCGACTGGGCGGTCAGGTAGTCGACGAAGGCGTCCAGGTCGATCTGGCCGGTGACCAGGTTCGTGCCGCCGGTGAGGGCGCTGAAGCCGTCGCCTCCGCCGGCCAGGAAGTTGTTCACCGTCACCCGGTAGGTGGCGGCGGTGTCGACGGTGGTGCCGCCGAGGCTGAGGCTGCCCCTGACCACGCGGGTGCCGGCGCACGGGTCGGCGACCGTACCGGTGGTGCCGTTCGGGTCGACGACGTAGCCCACTGAGGCCGACGGGTAGAGCGTCCGGCCGGTGACGAACTGCTGCTCCAGGACGCAGTAGAGCTGCGCGCCGGTGAGGTCCAGTGTCACCAGGTTGTTGGCGAACGGCTGGACCGTGAACGCCTCCTCGTAGGTGACCGGGCCGGCGTCGAGGTCGGCCCGGACCCCGCCCGGGTTCATGAGGGCGGCGACGGCGTTCTGTTCGTCGTCGGTGGCGGCGAGCTGCGCGTCGGCGATCAGGTTGCCCAGTGGCGATTCGCCCAGGCTCGTACCGAATAGGGTTTCCTGGCTCCGGGTGATCGCCTCGTTGGTCACGCCGACCTGGCGTCCGGCGACCGGGCCGAGCACGGTCTTGTACCGGTTGATCAGCGCGGTCTGCCTCGGGTCCTTGGCGACGTCGCGGGTGACCACGACATTGTTCGCGGCGGCGGAGATCACGTCCCCGCTCCGGCGATCGATCTTCAGGTCGATGTCGGTGACCAGGCGACCGAACGAGCTGGCGCTGGTGACCAGCTTGCCGTTGATGTCGCAGTTGTACGCCTGGTGGGTGTGCCCGCTGACCACCACGTCGATCGACGGGTCCATCCGGTTGGTGATGTCCACGATGGGGCCGTTCATGCCGACGCAGTCGTTGATCCCGCCGGTCGCGGCCTGGGTGCCACCCTCGTGCAGCAGGACGACGATCGCCTGTACGCCCTTGCGGCGCAGCTCGCGCGCGTACCGGTTGGCGGTGTCCGCCTCGTCGGCGAAGCTGAGGCCGGCGACGCCCTGCTGGCTGACGATCTGGGGGGTGCCTTCCAGGGTCATGCCGATGAAGCCGACCTTGACGCCCTCCACCTTGTGGATCGCGTACGGCGCCATCAGCGGCGTGCCGGTCGCGGTCTTGAAGGCGTTCGCGGACAGGTACTGGAAGCCGGCCCCGCGGTACGGGGTGCCGTCGATGCAGCCGTCCACCGGGTGGCAGCCGCCGTTCTGGATTCGCAGCAGCTCGGCGGCGCCTTCGTCGAACTCGTGGTTGCCGACGCTGGCGTAGTCCAGCCCGGCCATGCTCAGCGCCTCGATGGTCGGCTCGTCGTGGAACGCGGCCGAGAGCAGCGGGGACGCACCGATCAGGTCACCGGCGGCGACGGTGATGGTGTTCTTCTTCTTGGCTGCGGCGCGCAGCTCGGCAAGGTGGGTGGCCAGGAACTCGACGCCACCCGCGGTCTGCCCGGCGATGGTGCCGCTGGACCCGCTCGGCGGTTCGAGGTTGCCGTGGAAGTCGTTGAGGGCGAGCAGGGTGACGTCGACCGGCTTCGGCCGCGCGTCGGCTTGCTCAGGGCTGGTGGCGACCGCGCCGAAAGCGGCCACCGCGAGCGCGGTCAGGGCAACAGCGGCCCGACGCATCCCGGGTATGAACATGGATCTCCTTGTGAGAATCGGCGCGTACGGTGCCCGGCCTCTGGGTCGACCGGGGCCGCCGACGGACGCCGTCGAAGGGGTCGCGGATGACGGTGGTTGAGCATGGCCCCCGCCCCGACAGCCTCTCATCCGGACGCCCACCGGTCGACCCGGGCAGCGCATCGGAGCAGCGCGTACGCCGAGGCCGCTATCGATCATCGTTTAACGCGGTCCGCCGGACAACGTCGGACCCAGGGTCTAGAAAGGACGGGACAGCCTACGAGGAATGGGGGCGGCATCGTGAGCGGAACGACACCCGTGGCGGAGCAGGTGCGGTCGGTCGACGGCACACCCATCGCGTTCGAGCGGTCCGGTGCCGGGCCGGCGGTCGTCCTCGTCGGCGGCGCGTTCAGCGATCGCAACGCGACCCGCGACCTGGGTGCGGCACTGGCGCCGGATTTCACCACCTTCAGCTATGACCGTCGCGGTCGGGGCTACAGCGGCGACACCGCGCCGTACGAGATCGGCCGCGAGATCGACGACCTGGCCGCCCTGATCGCGGCGGCGGGTGGTTCCGCCGCCGTCTACGGCATCTCCTCCGGGGCTGTCCTGTCCGCCCTCGCCACCGCACAGGGTCTGCCGGTCACCAAGTTGGTCATGTTCGAGCCACCGTTCCAGGTCGGCCCGCACGTGGGCGTCCGCAAGGACATCACCCCGCAGCTCATCGAGCTGATCGCCGCCGACGACCGGGACGGCGCGGTGGAGACCTTCCTCAGCGCCTCGGTGGGGCTGCCGGCCGAGCAGATCACCGGGATGCGGTCGCAACCGATGTGGGGTGGGCTGACGGCGGTCGCGCACACCCTGGTGTACGACTCGATCGTCACCGCCGGAGGGCGCCTCCCCGTCGAGCGGCTGGCGGCCATCACCGCGCCCACGCTCGCGGTGGACAGCACCGGCAGTCCACAGTGGTTGCGGGACGCGAGTCGGGCGGCGGCCGAGGCCGTGCCGGGCGGACGCTCCGTGAGCCTCGACGGCGGTTACCACGACGTGCCGCCGACGACGCTGGCCCCCGCGCTGCGCGAGTTCCTGCTCGGTTGACCGCACCAGCGGCCGACGGGGTTGCGAGCCGGTGGGTCAGCCGTCGGCCAGCGCCCTGTCGACCAGGGCGGCGACGGCGTCCGGTGGCCAGGTGCCCGCCACGCCGGGCCGGGCCGCCAGGTAGGTGGCGATCCGCTCGGCGGGCCAGCCGTGCGACTCGCGCAGCCCTCGGGCGATCATGCCGAGGTAGACCGGCGCGGGAGGTCGGCACGGCACGGCTGACGCCCCCTCCGGGGCGGTGAAGGTGAGCATCGGAACACCGTCGCGGCTGCCCGGGCAGATCAGCGTCTCGTACCGCCCCGGGCCGAGCGTGGCCCGTCCGTTGGTGACGGCGGCGTCGATGGCCGCGCCGGTCGCCGGGATCAGCTCGGTCGTGTCGCCCGGCGGGCGGTACATCTCCTGCGCCGCGATGTCGGTGAACTGCTCCAGGGTGACCAGGTAGGCGCGGGCCGCGGCCTCGCCCGGCAGGTGCGGGTCGTAGAAGGCCATGCCGCCGGTCCAGGCACCGGACTCGCCGGCGAAGTAGATGCCGCCGGGCAGCGACACGGGCATCGATCGGCTGGGTGGACGCCGGTCGCGGCAACCCGGGTATGTCCGCTTCCCGCCGGGTGGGCAGCCGCCAGCGATGTACCAGCCCAGCCGGGCGGCGTGCATGTTCGATCCGTACGAGACGTACCAGGCCAGCACGACGACCCTCAGAAGCCGCAGGTCTGCCCGGCGGAGTGGCTCACCTGCACGGTGTGGGTCACACAGCCGCCGGCCTCGACCGAGTGCAGCAGGAAGGCGGTGGGCTCGTTGACCCAACCGATCTGCTCGTCGGCGCTCATGGTGAGCGTGCTCTGCTTCCACGTGCTGGGCGCCACGGTGAGGACAGTGCCCGCGTACGCCGAGGTGACCGGGCGGTGCAGGTGGCCGGCGCCGACCCGCACCACGTGCCGGTGCCGGCCGATCACCTCGGCGAGCGCGTCACCGTCGGCCAGCCGGATGGAGTCCGCGACGGGGATGCCGACCGCGACCGGCGGATGGTGCAGGAAGATCACGGCGGGCACCTCGGGCCGCCCGGCCAGCACCCCGTCGAGCCAGCCGAGCTGTTCCTCGCCGAGTTGGCCGCCGTCGCTGCCGGGGACGAGCGAGTCGAGCACCACGACGGACGCCGCCTCGTGGTCGACGTGGTAGTAGGCCGAGAAGCCGCCGCCGAGCCACGGTGTGCCGCCGAACGCGTCGAGCAGGGACTCCCGGTCGTCATGGTTGCCGGTGGTCAGGTGCACCGGCAGCGGGAAGCGGCCGATCACCTCGCGCAGCGCCGCGTACTCGTCGGGCTGGCCGTGGTCGGTCAGGTCGCCGCTGATCACCACGCAGTCCGGTCGGGGTCGCAACGCCAGCACCCGGCCGAGCGCACGGTGCAACCCGGCGGCCGGTTCGGCGGCGAGCAGGCCGGTGGTCAGGTGCGGGTCACTGAGCTGGGCGATGAGCATGGGCTCGCCTCCTCGGCGCCGGGAGGCTTCACGCTATCGGCAGGCGCGGCGTCCCGGGGGCATGCGTCCACAGGCTGCGTCCACAGCCTGTGGATAGCACGTGTGTACGAAGCCCGACCGGTCCCCGCCACCGTGAGTACGCTTGATCGAGCGGTTCGGCGTCGGCCGGGCCCCTCCCCTACCTGGAACGACGTGCGAGTGGATCATCAGCGAGTCATCCGTGACGTCACCGTCCGCCTGCCGATGGCGTCCAGCACGCCGGAGGCGTGTCGGTGGACGGTCACCGCGCTGTCCCGCCACACCCCGGCGACCATCTCCGTGCTGCTCGCGGTCCACGACCGCCTGCGCTGCGTCGCCGCGACCGGGGCCTGGCAGGTCTTCGCCACCGTGCCGGCGCGGACCGGCATCGTCGGCCGGGTGTACGCGACCGGCGCTCCCGCCGTCGTCCCGGACGTCACCGTCGACCCGGACTACCTGCCGGTGCGCCCGGATGTGACAGCCGAGCTGTGCGTACCGGTGCTGGACCCGACGGGCCGGGCGATCGGCGTACTCGACCTGCAGTGGAGTGAGCCGACCGACCTGGAGCCGTGGCGGGAGACCGCGCAGCGGCTGGCCGACGGGCTCGGTGCGCGGATCGCCGCCCTCGGTGGCCCACCGGCGGAGAGCCGCAGCGAGAAGCTGCTCCGGCACGCGGCCGCGCTCTCTTCCGCGCCGACCGAGGGAGAGGTGATGGGGGCGGCCGCCCGCGCCGCCCGGGAGGTCTCCACCCTCTCCACCGCACTACTGCTGATCGGCGGCCAGCTCGGCCCGTCCCCGGCGACGCCGAGCGACCTGGAGACCCGGATCCGCGGCGAGCTGGCCGCAGCGGGTCCGGCCGCCCTGGACCGGATGGTCGAGCGGGCGCACCGGTACGGCGCCGGGTACACGCTGGGCGAGGCCGGGCATCCCCCGACCGAGGACTACCGTCCGTTGACCCGGGCGGGGGTCCGCACGCTGGTCGCCGTGCCGGTCGGGCCGACGGACGCCGCCGGGGTGCTGCTGGTCGCCGACGAACGCGCGCTGCGCCCGGACCCGACCACTGTCAGCCTGATGGAGTTGCTCGCCGGGCAGGCCTGGACGAGCGTGGACCGGCTGCGCACGCTGGCCCGACTGCGGGAGCAGGCCAGCTCCGACCCGCTGACCGGGTTGCGGCACACCGGCCCGTTCGGGCAACGGATCGCTGCGGCCACCCCCGGGCGTACGGCCCTGCTGGCGATCGACGTGGACGGCTTCAAGACCGTGAACGACACGTACGGCCACCAGGCCGGCGACCGGGTGCTGGTCGGGTTGGCCCGGGCGCTGGAGGGGGCGCTTCGGCACGGCGACGAGTTGTACCGGATCGGCGGCGACGAGTTCGTCGCGGTGATCGAGGTGAGCCGCCCGGAGGAGGCGGTCCGGATCGCCGAACGGCTCACCGAGGCGGCCCGGCGCATCGGCCGCACGATCAGCGTTGGCGTCGCACTACCCCGCCCCGGCGAAACCCCCGACCGCACCCTGAAGAGAGCCGACCAGGCCCTCTACGCGGTAAAACGCCAAGGCCGAGACGGCGTCCTACTCTCCGCCGCGTAACCGCGCCCGCCCCACGTCCCCACGTCCCGCCGATCTTGCACTTTCGGTTGTCGTTTTGTCGTCCTAGCCCCTTATGCCGGCACAGAAACTGCAAGATCGCCGCAGCGGGGGGGTACGGGGGCAGCGCGGTGCGGGGTCAGGGGGTGCGGAGTTCTTTGGCCAGGAGTTCGGCGATCTGGGCGGTGTTGAGGGCCGCGCCCTTTCGGAGGTTGTCGCCGGTGACGAAGAAGTCGAGGGCGCGGGGGTCGTCCAGGGCGCGGCGGATCCGGCCGACCCAGGAGGGGTCGGTGCCGACGGCGTCGATCGGCATCGGGAACTCCCCGGCCGCGGGGTCGTCGACCAGGATCACCCCGGGTGCGTTGCGCAGCGCCTCACGGGCGCCCTCGGCGTCGACCTCGGTGGCGAAGACCGCGTGCACGGCGACCGAGTGGGCGGTGACCACCGGCACGCGGACGCAGGTGGCGGAGACCTTGAGGTCGGGGAGGCCGAGGATCTTCCGCGACTCGTTGCGGATCTTCATCTCTTCCGATGACCAGCCGCTGTCCGCCGGGGAGCCGGCCCAGGGGACCACGTTGAGCGCCATGGGTGCCGGGAACGGGCCCAGGTCGTCGCCGACAGCCTGGCGTACGTCGCCGGTGCGCGAGCCGAGCGCCCGATCGCCGGCGACCTTGGTGAGCTGGTCGTGCAGGATGTCGACGCCGGACTGACCGGCTCCGGAGACCGCCTGGTAGGAGGCGAGCACCAGCTCTCGTAGGCCGTACTCGCTGTGCAGCGGCGCGACGGCGACGATCATCGCGAGGGTGGTGCAGTTGGCGTTGGCGATGATGCCCCGGGGCCGGTTGCGGACCTGCTCGGGGTTGATCTCCGGAACGACCAGCGGGACGTCGCGGTCCATCCGGAACGCGCCGGAGTTGTCGACAGCGATCGCGCCGCGGGCGACGGCGATCGGCGCCCACTCGGCGGAGACCTCGTCGGGCACGTCGAACATGGCCACCTGGACCCCGTCGAACGCCTCGGGGGTCAGCGCCTGGACGACGAGCTCCTCGCCCCGGCAGCGCACCCGGCGCCCGACGGAGCGCTCGGAGGCGAGCAGCCGGATCTCACCCCAGACGTTGCGTCGCCCGGTGAGCAGCTCACACATCACGGTGCCGACGGCACCTGTCGCTCCGACCACGGCGAGGGTGGGCAGCGCCGTCATCGGCGCTACCTACCCGTCCCCGCGTAGACCACGGCTTCGGTGTCGCCGCCCAACTCGAACGCGTCGTGAATGGCGCGGACGGCGGCGTCGAGGTCGGTGTCCCGGCAGACCACGGAGACCCGGATCTCGGAGGTGGAGATCATCTCGATGTTGACCCCGGCCGCGCCGAGCGCGGCGAAGAAGCCGGCCGCCACCCCCGGGTGCGAGCGCATGCCGGCGCCGATCAGTGAGACCTTGCCGACGTGGTCGTCGTAGAGCAGGCCCTTGAACTTGACCGGCTCATGGATCTTGCTGAGCGCTGCCATCGCGGTGGGGCCGTCGGCCTTGGGCAGGGTGAACGAGATGTCCGTCCGGCCGGTGCCCTCGGTGGAGACGTTCTGCACGATCATGTCGATGTTGATCTCGGCGCCGGCGACGGTGTCGAAGATCCGCGCGGCGGCACCCGGCTCGTCGGGCACCCCGACGATCGTGATCTTGGCCTCGCTGCGGTCGTGCGCGACCCCGGTGATCAGTGCCTGCTCCACGGAAAGGTCCTCCATCGATCCGGTGACCATCGTGCCGGTGTTGGTCGAGTATGACGAACGGACGTGGATCGGCAACCCCGCCCGCCGGGCGTACTCCACGCTACGCAGGTGCAGCACCTTCGCGCCGCACGCGGCAAGCTCCAACATCTCCTCGTAGGTGATGTGCTGGATGTGTCGGGCGTTGGGCACGATCCGCGGGTCGGCGGTGAAGATGCCGTCGACGTCGGTGTAGATCTCGCAGACGTCGGCGTGCAGGGCGGCGGCGAGCGCCACGGCGGTGGTGTCCGAACCACCGCGGCCCAGCGTGGTGACGTCCTTGGTGTCCTGCGAGACGCCCTGGAAGCCGGCCACGATGACCACGGAACCCTCGTCGAGCGCGCCCTTGAGCCGCCCGGGGGTGACGTCGATGATCCGGGCGCGGCCGTGCACCGAGGTGGTGATCACGCCGGCCTGCGAACCGGTGAACGAGCGGGCTTCGTACCCCAGGTTGTGAATGGCCATGGCCAGCAGGGCCATGGAGATCCGCTCCCCGGCGGTGAGCAGCATGTCCAGCTCGCGGCCCGGCGGCAGCGGGCTGACCTGGTTGGCCAGGTCGAGCAGTTCGTCGGTGGTGTCGCCCATCGCGGAGACCACCACCACCACGTCGTCGCCGGCCTTGCGGGCGGCGACGATGCGCTCTGCCACCCGCTTGATCCGCTCGGCGTTGGCGACGGAGGACCCGCCGTACTTCTGCACCACGAGTGCCACGACGGTGCACTCCCTCCCAGCGACCCTGAGCGTGCCGACGCCGCCGGAACCGGGGCCGGCGGCGCGTGTCAGACCCCATGAGGGTATCCGGCGGATAACGAAGCCGGGTCAGGTGATCCCACCATCCGGCCCGGCCGGGACCGGCGAGACCGGTCCCACCAGGTCGGACGGGTACGCCGGAACGCCTCGCCCGACACGCCGGGACGAGCCCGGTACGCGGCCGGCACCCGCCGACCGCCCGCACCCACCAGAATGGGCCGGTGCCCGTCCTCATCCGCTCGGCCGGCCGTGTGCTCGGGCCGCTCGCCCTCGCCCTGCCGGCCCTCCTGGTCGCCTGCACCAGTGCGCAGCCTCCGACTCCGCCGCCCGTGGATCCGGGGCCGGTCGAGGTGGAGGCCGCACGGGATGAGCTGGCCGCGCTTGCCGCGGCGGCTCAGGACCGTCACCTGGTGGCCCAGTACGTCTACAGCCAGGCGGGTCAACCGGACCGCACCATCGTGTTCACCAGCGCGAACGACGGCACCTGGCGGGTGGACGTGCCGGGGGGCGCCCTGGGTGGCGCAGCCGACGTCTCGATGGCCAGCACTGCCGACGGGCTGTTCCAGTGCGCCCTGCCGTCGGCCGGTCACACCGAGTCGGCGAGTTGCGTACGCCTGGGTGATCGCGACGACGCGATCCCACGCCGGTCGGACCCCCGGGTCCAGCACCTGCTCACCGACTGGCTGGACGTGCTCACCGACCGACGCGCGCCGTTGGCGGTCGCCCCGGCCGACGCGCCCGAGGGACTCACCGGCACCTGCTACTCGGTGGATTCCACCTCGGCGTCGCTCAACGCCCCGCTGGATGTGGGCATCTACTGCTACGACCAGGACGGCACGCCGACCGGCGTCCGGACCGGGGCCGGAACGCTGCGGCTGGCCGCTGCACCCGGCCCGGCACCGGCCACCGTGCAGCTGGCCGGCCCGGTGGTGATCGACCGGGAGCCGCTCGACACCGCGGCGCCGCCGACCCCGGACCCGTCGGAGAGCCCGGGCGCGGGAACGCCCTGATCTTCGTCCCGTTACGGGTGCTCTTGCCCACATTCAGCCACCCCATCCTGAGGGGCGAATCACCCATACAGGACGATCCGGTGTATGGCCGACCTCACCCCGCTGCTCGCCTACCGCTGGAGTCCACGAGCCTTCGACCCGAACGCCGACCTGGCCCCGGAGGAGTCCGCCTCGCTGCTTGAGGCCGCGCGCTGGGCCCCGTCGGCCGAGAACGGGCAGCCCTGGCGGTTCGCCCTCGGCCACCGCGACGACGAGACCTGGAAACGGATCCTGATCAGCCTTCCGGTCGACGACCAGATCTGGATCCGGCACGCCGCGACCCTGGTGGTCGGCGCCCACACCGGCCTCGACGCCGAGCGGGCCGCCTACGACCTGGGGCAGGCGATAGCCCACCTGACAGTGCAGGCCACAGCGCTCGGCCTGCACGTGCACCAGCTCACCCGGTTCGACCGGGTCGGCCTCTCCACCGAACTCGACCTGCCCGGCGGCGTCCGCCCGTTGGTGGTCGCCGCCGTCGGCCGGCTCGGGGACCCGTTCGCCCTCCCGGCCGACCTGCACGCCCGCGAGACCGGCCTGCGGCACCGCCGCCCGGTCGCCGAGCTTCTGCTGCGCTGATCGAGCGCGGGGTCACCCGCCCCGGCTGGCCCGGAGGAGGACCGCCGCGGCATCGGTGTTGCGATAGCGCACGTGCCGACCCTCGCGGGACCGGGACACCAGGCCGGCGCCGTGCAGCGCGGCCAGGTGCTGGGAGACGTTTCCGGCGGACATCCCGGTGAGTCGGGCCAGGTCGGTGGTGGTCAGCGCCGTCTCGAGCAGGTGCAGCAGCGCGGCCCGGCCCGGCCCGATCACCCGTGCCAGTGGGTCGCCGGGCGGCGGCGCGGTCGTCTCCCAGAGCGTCCCGACGGCACGGACCGGGTACGCGCCGACCGGCAGCGAATCCTCCAGCAGGTTCCACAGCACGTGCTGCTCGGTGAACACCGTCGGGTTCAGCGCCAGCCCACGACCGCGGAGGTCGAAGTCCCGCTCGAACGTGTCGTCGCTGATCACCCGGTCGCCGTGCCAACGCAGGCTCGGGTGGAGCTGCTCGAAGAACTGCCCGGCGCCGCTTTCGGCGAGCTGGGCGGCCCGGTACGCCACGTCGGCGTCGAGCAGCGCCCGCATCCGCTGCCAGTCCGGGGCGATCGCCTCGTCGTACCAGACCCGCACCGCGTCGACGACCTGCGGCAGCAGCCCGCCGGGGTCGGCGAGCAGCGCCCGCCCGAACGGGCTCAGCGGTTTTTGCCAGGTGGTCGCCAGCAGGTCCTGGACCACCACGGCCGGCGGTGTCGCGGCGATCTGGTCGAGCTGCTCGGCCATCTCCACGTTCGGTCGGGCCGCCGGGGTGAGGAAGTCGGGCAGCCAGCGACCCGGCACTACCAACCCCACCAGAGGTCGGACCCGATCGGCCACCTCGGGACGACGCAACGTCACCCGGGCCCGGTCGATCCAGGGCAGGTGCACCGCGTAGCGGACCGGGTTGGCCAGCGCCCACATGCTCATGACCGTCTCGTTTGCGGGTGACACGGCGAGCCGCACTCCCGCAACGTCGGCCAGGCTGAACCGCAACTCGGACACACGCCCCCCAGGAGCAGGATTCGGTCCAGCCTAAAAGATTCGACCGAGGTCATGGGGACCCGATTCACTCCCCGGACATGGGGACCAGAGAAACCATCCGCACCGCCGTTCGAGACGTCGTACCGCCGGCCGGGCTGACCCGCGCCCTGGCCGTGCAGGCCATGGTCTACGCCGTCGGCAGCGGCCTGTTCCACGCCGGTAGCGCCGTCTTCTTCACCCGGGCGCTCGGGCTCAGCGCCGCCCAGGTCGGGTTGGGGCTGTCCATCGCGGCGGGGGTGTCGCTGTTGGGCACCGTGCCGCTGGGTGGGCTCACCGACCGGTACGGGCCGCAGCGGGTGTGGGTGGTGGGGCTGGTGCTGAACGCGGTGCTGTTCGCGACCTACCCGTTCGTGGGCGGCTTCGTGGGGTTCCTCGCCGTGGTGGTGGCGCTGGCCGCGGTGGACGCTGCTGTCGGCGTGGCCCGGCAGGTCTACTCGATCAACGCGCTCCCGCCGGCCGAACGGGTCACGGCGATGGCGTACCAGCGCTCGTCGCTGAACGTCGGCTTCGGGCTCGGCGCGGTGATCAGCGGCCTGGTGCTGGCGGTGGACACGATCACGGCGTACCGGGGGATGGTCTGGTTCATCTCGACGGTTTTCCTCGTGACGGCCCTCTTCGTGCGGCGACTGCCCCGGCTGCCGCAGGTGACCCGACCGGCGGAGCCGATGAGTCGGCTCGCCGTGCTGCGGGACCGGCCGTTCATGGCGGTGTCAGTGGTGTCCGGGCTGCTCACCGCGCACGGGGTGCTCTACCTGACGGTCCTGCCGCTGTGGATCCTCACCCACACCGACGCCCCGAAGACGGTGATCGCCGGGCTGGTGCTGCTCAACACGATCCTGATCGTGCTGCTCCAGGTGCGCGTCAGCCGGGGCGCGGACACCGCTGCGGGCGCGGCTCGGGCCTCCCGTCGGGGTGGACTGCTGATCGCCCTGTTCTGCCTGGTCCTGCCGATTTCCGGCGTCACTCGGGGCACGCTCACAGTGGTGGTGCTGGTAGCCGCCGCGTTGCTGCTGATCCTGGCCGAGCTGATCGAGTCGGCGGGCGCCTGGGGGCTCACCGCCACCCTGCCGCCGGCCGACCAGCGCGGTGCGTACGTGGGGGCGCTCGGACTCGGCGTGCAGGTCCAGTACCTGATCGCGCCGGCGGGACTGACCGCGCTCGGGGTGACCACCGGCGGGTGGGGTTGGTTACCGACGGCAGCGATCTTCGTGCTGGTGGCGGTGGCGATCGTGCCCGCGGTGGCCTGGGCGCAACGGACGCCGAGGCTGGGTGCCGAGGCCGCAGAGCCGGCCATGACCCCGGTCCCATAGTCCGGACCTGTCTTTCCACCCCCCGTTCCATCACGTAGGGTGACCTGGTCATGTGGCAGGCGCTGCTCCTCCTTAGCCGCCGCGACGAGGCCTGACCGGCCGGCACCTCGTCGCGGAGTCGCATCGCGCCGTCCAGCACATCCGAGTTTCTTCTCGGCACCGCCGCGCACCGTCGCCCGGCATCTCGCCGACACCTTCCGATCTGCTGACGCCACATGTTCCAGGGAGCACTCTGAGATGGCTCAACCTGTCACCGACGCCGAAACCGATCCGATCGCCCGGCAACGCCCGAGCCGGATGCCGTACCACCGCTACCAGCCGTACCGGGAGCAGTTCCGGGTCGAACTGCCGGACCGCACCTGGCCCACCCGCACCGTCGAGGCCGCCCCCCGCTGGTGCGCCGTGGATCTCCGCGACGGCAACCAGGCCCTGATCGACCCGATGTCGCCCGAGCGCAAGCGCCGGATGTTCCAGCTGCTGGTCCAGATGGGCTACAAGGAGATCGAGGTCGGCTTCCCGTCGGCCAGCCAGACCGACTTCGACTTCGTCCGGCAGCTCATCGAAGACGACATGATCCCGGACGACGTCACCATCCAGGTGCTCACGCAGTGCCGGGAGCACCTGATCGACCGGACGTTCGAGTCGCTGCGCGGCGCGAAGCGGGCCATCGTGCACTTCTACAACTCGACTTCCACCCTCCAGCGGCGGGTGGTCTTCGGCCTGGACCGGGACGGCATCGCCGACATCGCCACCACCGGGGCGCGGCTCTGCCAGAAGTACGCGGAGATCCACACCCCGGACACGGAGATCTTCTACGAGTACTCGCCGGAGTCGTACACGGGCACCGAGCTGGAGTACGCGCTGGAGGTCTGCTCCCGGGTGATCGACGTGATCGACCCGACCCCGGACCGGCCGCTGATCATCAACCTGCCGGCCACCGTCGAGATGGCCACCCCCAACGTGTACGCCGACTCGATCGAGTGGATGCACAGGCACCTGCCGCGCCGGGACAGCGTGGTGCTGAGCCTGCACCCGCACAACGACCGGGGCACCGGCGTGGCCGCCGCCGAGCTGGGCCTGCTGGCCGGCGCGGACCGCATCGAGGGCTGCCTGTTCGGCAACGGTGAGCGCACCGGCAACGTCGACCTGGTGACCCTGGGGCTCAACATCTTCTCCCAGGGCATCGACCCGATGATCGACTTCTCGAACATCGACGAGATCCGGCGAGCCGTCGAGTACTGCAACCAGCTGCCTGTGCACGAGCGCCACCCGTACGCGGGCGACCTGGTCTACACCGCCTTCTCCGGCTCCCACCAGGACGCGATCAAGAAGGGCTTCGACGCTCTCGCCGCCGACGCGAAGGCGGCCGGCGTACCGGTGGACGAGCACACCTGGGCGGTGCCGTACCTGCCGATCGACCCGAAGGACCTGGGCCGCACCTACGAGGCGGTCATCCGGGTCAACTCGCAGTCCGGCAAGGGCGGCGTGGCGTACATCATGAAGAGCGAGCACCAACTGGACCTGCCGCGTCGGCTCCAGATCGAGTTCTCCGGTGTGGTGCAACAGGTCACCGATCACGACGGCGGCGAGGTCGACCCGGCCGCCATGTGGGAGATCTTCGCGACGCACTACCTGCTCGATCACCAGCCCGACCCGACGGTTCGGCTGGCCGGCTACACGATCGGCACTGTGGACGGCAAGGTCGAGATCGAGGCCCAGGTCGGTGTGGGCGGCGAGCAGCGGTCCCTCGCCGCGGTCGGCAACGGCCCGATCGACGCGTACGTCAACGCGCTCCAGTCGGTCGGGGTGGGCGTACGGGTGCTCGACTACCACGAGCACGCGCTCTCCTCCGGTGGTGACGCGCAGGCCGCCGCGTACGTGGAGTGTGAGGTGGACGGCAGGACGGTGTGGGGTGTCGGCACCGACGCCAACATCGTGACCGCGTCGATCAAGGCGGTCACCAGCGCCGTCAACCGCGCCCGCCGCTGATCTGAGCGCGACACCCCCGAGGTGGATCTCTACTTCGGGGGTGTCGCGGCGGGCAGCGAGTGGCAGGGCTGGGACGGTGGGGCTTCCCGGGGCGGTCGGTGGACCAGCACGAGGGCCAGCAGCGCGCCGGCCACGAGCAGCCCGGCACACCACTCCATCGCGGCCCGGAACGCGTCGGTCAGCTCGGCCTTCTGCTCGTACCCGCCGCCGGAGAGCCCGACGAGCAGCGGCAGCGCCGCCACCGCGAGCAGGCCGCCGGCGCGGGACGCGGCGTTGTTGAACCCGCTGGCCACCCCGGAGAACCGGTCCTGCACGGCGGCCAGCACCGACGCGGTCAGCGGTGCCACCACCAGGGTCAGCCCGATGCCGAAGAGCAGCACCCCGGGCAGCACGTCCCGCCAGTACGACGCGCCCGGTCCGACGCCGCGCAGCAGCAGCAGGCCGACCGCGGCGACCACCGGTCCGATGGCCAGCGGCAGCCGTGGCCCGATCCGGGCGGACAGCGCACCGGCGCGCGCGGAGCCGACCAACAGCAGCAGTGTCATCGGCAGCAACGCGATGCCGGTGCGGAAGGCCGACCAGCCGACCACGTTCTGCAGGTAGACGGCGAAGAAGAAGGTGAAGCCGCCGAGCGCCGCGTAGACGACGACTGTGAAGATGTTCAGCACCGAGAAGAGTCGGCTGCCGAACAGCCCGGTGGGCAGCATCGCGGCGTCGCCACGCCGCCGTTCCAGCAGGACGAAGGCCACCGCGGAGAGCACCCCGACCAGTGCCGCGATCAGCACCTCGGGGGAGTCGAACCCGCGGGCCGGCGCGTCGATCAGGGCGTAGGTGACGCCGGCGAGCGCGAGCGCTCCGAGCAGGGCTCCGGCGACGTCGAACCGCCGTCGGGTCCGACCCCGCCCTTCGGTGCGGGAGGCGCTCTCGTCGCGGCTCTCCGGCACCCAGCGCAGGGCGGCCAGCAGCACCAGCACGGCGATCGGCAGGTTGAGGAAGAAGATCCAACGCCAGGAGAGCGCGTCGATCAGCCAGCCCCCGATGAACGGGCCCAGCGCTGTGGACACCCCGGACAGCCCGGCCCAGGCACCGATCGCCCGGCCCCGGTCGTCGGGGTGGAAGCTCGCCTGGAGCACCGACAGCGACCCGGGTGTGAGCAGCGCGCCACCGGCGCCCTGGAGGAACCGGGCCGCGATCAGCATGCCGGTGTCCTGGGCCAGCCCGCAGAGCACTGAGGCGGCGGTGAACCAGACCACGCCGACGAGGAAGATGCGTCGCCGGCCGAAGCGGTCGCCGAGCGCGCCGCCGAGCAGCACGAACGCCGCCAGCATCAGCAGGTAACCGTTGATGGTCCATTGGAGATCGGCCACGTTCGCGCCGAGGTCCTGCCCGAGTTTCGGCAGCGCCACGTTGACGACGGTGCTGTCGAGGAAGACCATGCCAGAGGCGAGTACGGCGGCGAGCAGCGTGCCCCGGCCGGCGGTGGTGCCCATCCGGAGGGCGGTCGCCGGTACGGGTGCGGTCATCCCACCAATCTGCCTTGCATCATGTGGGAGACGCCACGAAACGCCGAAACCGTGCCCGGGTACTGTGCGCAATCGCCGGGAGCCCCCAAGCTGGAGAGGTGTCGTCTGTGCGTACCAGATCAGGACCGCGAGCGGCGGTGGCCGCGCTCACCGCGGCGCTGGCGCTCGGCGTGGCCGGTTGCGTCCCGCAGGATGAGCCGACCACACCGCCGTCGAGCGACGGCGGCAACGCCGCGGAGCAGCTGAGCCAGCTCACCGTCGCTACCGCCGGCTCGATGAAGGGCTACAGCCGGGAGCGTTTCCCGCACTGGCGGGACACCGGCAAGAACTGCGATGTCCGGGACAGCATCCTCCAGCGCGACGGCAAGGACGTGAAGCTCTCCGGCTGCAACGTGGTCGGTGGGCGCTGGGAGAGCGTGTACGACGGTCGCAGCTTCTCGGATCCCTCCGACGTGGACATCGACCACATGGTGCCGTTGGCCAACGCGTGGCGCTCGGGTGCCGACGAGTGGGACAACGCGAAGCGCGGCGATTTCGCCAACGACACCACCCGTCCGCAGCTTTTCGCGGTTTCCGCCTCGTCGAACCGGGCAAAGGGTGACCAGGACCCGTCCCAGTGGAAACCGGCAAGCCGGTCCTACTGGTGCAAATACGCTCAGGACTGGGTGACGGTCAAGCACTACTGGAAGCTGACGGTGACCAGCGCCGAGAAGGCCGCCCTGACCGACATGTTGGAGGGCTGTTCAGTGGGGAGCGATTCGTGACCGCCGCCGGGGAGAGCGGCCCGGCCGCCGCCGGCATGACAGCGGACGGCACCGCCGAGACCCCCGCCGCCGTGCCGGGTGCCGGCATGGTCGCGGACTCGGGCGGGGCGGCCGGCCCGCAGGCCCGCACCACCGACATCGTGCCCGGCCCCGGCGGCGTGATGACCGACGAGGTCGGCGTCGTCACCGGTGACCTGACGCTGCGCACCGAGTACGCGGACGGCACCGTCACGGTGCGGGTGCAGTACAAGGACGCGGACGAGTGGTACACGGTGACCGGCACGTCGGTCACGCTGGCCGACCCGGCTGGGCTGGACGCGGTGCACGGCGTCGCGGTGGGGCTGCTCAACCGCCCCGAAGGCTGACGAGCGCCGGCACCGCGTCCAGTCTCAGACGTACGAGCCCGGCTCGGTGGGCGCGGAGACCACGCCCGGCGCGTCCCCCTCGCCCTCGGGTCGGACGATCTGCGCGCTGACCCCGTGCGGGCGCAGTTCGCCGCTGGCGATCTGCTCAGCCCAGTGGCAGGCCACCCGGCTGGCGCCGATGTCGCGCAGCACCGGTCGCTCGTCGGCGCAGCGGGTGGGCTGCGCCCACGGGCAGCGGGTGTGGAAGCGGCAGCCGGACGGCGGGTTGGCCGGCGACGGCAGGTCACCGGCGAGCAGGATCCGCTCCCGGCGGTCCTCCACGTCCGGATCCGGCACCGGCACCGCCGACATCAGCGCCCGGGTGTACGGGTGCAGCGGCTCGGTGTAGAGCCGGTCGCTCGGCGCCTCCTCGACCAGCGCGCCCAGGTACATGACGCCGACAGTGTCGGAGATGTGCCGGACCACAGCGAGGTCGTGCGCGATCACCAGGTAGGTCAGCCCCAGGCTGTCCTGGAGTTCGTCCAGCAGGTTGACCACCTGGGCCTGGATCGACACGTCGAGCGCCGAGACCGGCTCGTCGGCGACGATCAGCTCCGGCCCGAGCACCAGCGCGCGGGCGATGCCGATGCGCTGCCGCTGCCCGCCGGAGAACTCGTGCGGGTAGCGGGACAGCGCCCAGCGCGGCAGCCCGACCGCGTCCAGGGTCTCGCCGATGATCCGTCGACGGTCGGTGCGGTCGGTGCCGATCCCGTGGGTCTGCAGGCCCTCGGTCAGGATCGACTCGACGTTCTGCCGGGGGTCGAGGCTGGACATCGGGTCCTGGAAGATCATCTGCATCCGGCGACGCATGCTGCGCAGCTTGCCGGACGGCAGCGTCGTCAGCTCGACGCCGTCGAAGCTGACCTCACCGGCGGTCGGCGGGGTGAGCTGGAGCAGCGCCCGACCCAACGTGGACTTGCCGCAGCCGGACTCACCCACCAGGCCGTACGTCTTGCCCCTCACGATGCTCAGGTCGACACCGTCGACGGCCTTCACCTGGCCGACCACCCGGTCGAAGAGCACCCCCCGTTTGATCGGGAAGTGCACCTTCAGGTCACGCACCTCGACGAGGATGTCGTTGTCACTCACGCTGATTCCTCCTCGCGCGGGGCGGGCACCATGCCCGGCAGCGGCTCCGGGTTGACGCACCGGTAGCTCCGTCCGTCGTGCGCGTGCACCAGCTCCGGCGGCTCACCCACACACTCGTCGATCCGGCGGGCGCAGCGCGGGGCGAAGGCGCATCCGTCCGGCCAGGGCAGCAGGTCGCGGACCGAACCGGGGATCGGGTTGAGCTTCTCGCCCCGCCCGGCGTCCAGGCGCGGCACCGAGCCGAGCAGACCCACCGTGTACGGGTGACGCGGCTGGCGGAACAGCGGACGACGGCGGGCCGTCTCCACCACCCGGCCGCCGTAGAGCACGTTGACGGTGTCGCACATGCCGGCCACCACGCCCAGATCGTGCGTGATCATCAACAGTGCTGTGCCGGAGTCCCGGACCAGTTCCTTGAGCAGTTCCAGGATCTGGGCCTGGATGGTGACGTCCAGCGCGGTGGTCGGCTCGTCGGCGATCAGCAACCGAGGCTGGCAGGCCACCGCCATCGCGATGAGCGCGCGCTGGCGCATCCCACCGGAGAGCTGGTGCGGGTACTCCTTGAGCCGCCGCTTCGGGTCGGGGATGCCGACCCGGTCCAGCAGCGCCGCCGCCTCCTTCGCCGCGGCCTCGCCCTTCATCCCCCGGTGCCGGGTGAGCACCTCGGTCACCTGCAACCCGATCGGGATCACCGGGTTCAGCGAGGAGAGCGGGTCCTGGAAGATCATCGCAATGTCCCGGCCCCGGATGTCCCGCCGCGACCGGTCGTCGAGCTGGAGCAGGTCGGTGCCGTCGAAGACGGCCTTGCCGCCGACCCGCAGGCCGGGTTGCTTGGGCAACAGGCCCATGATCGCGAGCGAGGTAACGCTCTTGCCGCAGCCGGACTCGCCGACCAGGCCGACCACCTCACCGGCGTCGACCGAGAAGGACACCCCGTCGACCGCGTGCACGGCCCGTTGACCGCGGCGGGCGAACGTGACGGAGAGATCGTCAACTTCGAGCAGTGCCATTACTGGCCCTCCGTTCGCGACTGCGGGGCTCGCAAGCTCACTCCTCGCGCTTCACACATGCCGGGCCTACTTCCGCAGCTTCGGGTCGAGGGCCTCACGCATCGCCTCACCCAGCAGGGTGAAGCCGAGCGCGGTGATGATGATCGCGACGGCCGGGTAGATCGCCAGTGACGGCCGGATGCCGAGGTACTGCTGCGCGTCGGCGAGCATGACCCCCCACTCCGGTACGGCGGTGTCCGGGTTGCCGAGGCCGAGGAAGGAGAGCGCCGCGGCCTCGATGATCGCGGTGGCCAGGGTCAGCGTGGCCTGCACGATCACCGGGGCGAGCGAGTTCGGCACCACGTGGGTCAGCGCGATCTTCGACTTCTTGACGCCGAGCGAGGTCGCCGCCAGCACGTAGTCGCTGTTGGCCTGGGAGATCATCGAGCCGCGCAGCAGCCGGGCGAACACCGGCACCGAGACCACACCGACAGCGATCATCACGGTGGTCAGGCTGGCCCCGAGCAGAGCGGCGATGCTCACCGCCAGCAGCAGGCTCGGCATCGCCAGCAGCATGTCGATGAAGCGCATCAGAGTGGTGTCGATCCACCGCCCCCACCGGCCACCGAGGCCGGCGGCGGCACCGGAGACGCCACCGATCAGCGCGCCCACCGCCAGACCGATCAGGGTGGAGACCACGCCGACCAGCAGGGTCTGACGGGCCCCCACGATCATCCGGCTGAACTCGTCCCGGCCCTGGTGGTCGTAACCGAACCAGTGATCGCCGGTCGGGCCGGGAATGACACCCGGCTTGATCAGCCCTTCCCGGATGCCGATCGTGTCAGTCGCCGCGTACGGCACGAGGAACGGGCCGACCACAGCGACCAGCACGAAGAGCGCCAGGATGACCGCGCCGACGATCGCGGCCGGGTTACCGCGCAGCCGGCGGAACGCCTCCTGCCAGAGGCTGACGCCCCGCTCGTCGTCACGGGCTGCCAGCTCGGAGAGCCTGTCGATCTTTTCGCGCTTCTTGCCTGGGCTGAGTGTCATCGCACCCTCACCCTCGGGTCGATGAAGCTGTAGGAGAGATCGACCAGGAGGTTCACCAGCACGTACACCACCGCGATGATCAGGATGAAGCCCATCAGCACCGGATAGTCGCGTTGGCCGATGGCCTCGGCGACGAACGCTCCGATGCCGCTGAAGGCGAAGACGGTCTCGGTCAGCACCGCGCCGGACAGCAGGCCGCCAGCGAGCAGACCGATCGAGGTGGCGACCGGCAGCATGGCGTTGCGCAGGACGTGCCGGCGACGAACCGTCTGCTCGGTCAGGCCCTTCGCCTCGGCGGTCCGTACGAAGTCCTCGTTCAGCACCTCCAGCACGCTCGCCCGGGTGATCCGGACGATGATCGCCAGCGGGATGCTGGCCAGCGCGATGCTGGGCAACACCAGATGCCAGAGGGCGTCGGCGGCGGCGTCCCACTCACGGGTCATCAACCCGTCGAGGACGAAGAAGTTGGTGACCCGGGTCGCCCCGAGCGTCGGGTCCTGCCGGCCGCTGGACGGGAACCAGTGCAGGTTCTCCGAGAAGATCGCTTTGAGCACGTAGCCCAGGAAGAAGACCGGGATGCAGATGCCGATCAGCGAGCCGCCCACTGACGCGTGGTCAAGGAAACGGCCGCGACGCCGGGCTGCCAGGTAGCCCAGCGGGATGCCGACGCCGATCGCGATGATCATCGCGGTGATGGTCAGCTCGACGGTGCCGGGGAAGCGCTCGATGAACTCGGTGGTGACCGCCCGCTTGGTGGAGGTCGAGGTGCCCAGATCGAGCTTGATCATCCGCCGTACGAAACGGCCGTACTGCACCAGGATGGGCTCGTCGAGCCCCATGTTGCGACGGATCGCGGCCCGCATCTCGGGGGTGCCGCGCTCGCCGAGGATGGCGGTCTCGGGGCCGCCGGGAAGTCGGCGGAGCCAGATGAAGAGCAGGAGGGAGAGCCCGAACAGCGTGGGTATCAGCTGAAGCAGGCGCCTGACGATGAACCGGAACACGGCGGCCTCGAAGGGGTGCGGAGGGTTGCGGGCGGGCGCTGTGCGACAGCGCCCGCCCGCGTTCCTTGCTGCGTCAGATCAGGACTTACTTGAACTCGGCGGTCGCGTACCGCTCGTCGGTGAGCGGGCTCGCCTTGACGCCGGTCACGTCCTTGCCGAACACGATCGCCGGCGGCGAGTGCGAGATCGGCACACCGGGCAGGAAGTCCATCACGGACTTGTTCAGGGCCTTGTACTTCTCGGTCCGGGCCGCGATGTCGGCGGTGCCGTCCGCGTCCTTGAACTGGTCGAACAGGGCCTTGTTGTTGAAGCCCCACTCGTCCTTCGGCCGGTCGAAGAAGGTGCCGATGAAGTTGTAGGCGTCGCCGTAGTCACCGGTCCAGCCCAGGAAGTGGATGTCGTGCTTGCTACCCGAGGTGGTGGCGTTCAGGTAGTCCGGGCTCCACTTCAGCGGGATCGCCTCGACGGTGATGCCAACGGCCTTCAGGTCCGCCGAGAGCAACTCGAAGATGTCCTTCGGGTTCGGCATGTACGGCCGGGTGACCTCGGTCGGGTAGTGGAACTTCAGCGTCAGGTTCGACGCGCCGGCCTCGGCCAGCAGCGCCTTCGCCTTGGCCGGGTCGTAGGTGTACTTCGTGACGTCACCGTTCCAGCCCTCGACGGTGTCCGGCATGAAGTTGTCGGCGACCTTGGCACCCGGCGGCAGCTTGGAGGTGACCAGCTGCTGACGGTTCAGGGCGTACGCGATGGCCTGCCGGACGCGGATGTCGGCGAGCTTCGGGTTGCCCTTCTGGTTCATCGCCAGGTAGAGCACGTTGAACGCCGGGCGCGTGAGCATGTTGAAGCCCTCGCTCTTCAGCGGCTCGACGTCGGCCGGGCCAACCAGGTCGTAGCCCTGGATGTCACCGGAGCGCAGCGCCTGCTTGCGGGCGTTCTCATCCGAGATCGTCTTGAAGATGAGGGTCTTCAGCTTGGCCTTGGCGCCCGAGTAGTCCTCGTTGCGCTCCAGGGTCAGCGTCTTGTTCGCGACGTCCCAGGTCTTGAACTTGAACGGTCCGGTGCCGGTCGGGTGCTCCGTCGCGTACGACGGGTACTTGATGTCCTCGGCGGTGCCCGCGACGTTGCTCGCGTCGAACTCCTGCAGCGCCTTCGGGCTGTGGATGGAGAACGAGGGGAGCATCAGCGCGGCCGGGATCTTGCTGGAGACCCGGGTGAAGGCCAGGTCCACAGTGGTGGCGTCCTTGGCGGCGCAGGACTTGAAGAGACTCGGCGGGAGATCCGCGTTCTCGTTCTTGGCGAAGCCGCCCATGACGTCCTGCCAGTACGCGGTCACGTCCGGGCTCTGCATGAGGCCCTTGGCGTTGTACCAGCGGTTGAAGTTGACGCAGACGGCCTCGGCGTTGAAGTCGGTGCCGTCGTGGAACTTCACGCCCGAGCGGAGCTTGAAGGTCCAGGTGGTGCCGGTGGCGTCCGGGGTCCAGGACTCGGCCAGGCCGGGGGTGACCTTCGTGCCACCCTCCTCCGGTCGGACCAGGGTCTCGAAGACCTGACGCGCCACGCGCAGCGACTCACCGTCGCTGGCGAAGCTCGGGTCGAGCACCTTCGGGTCTCCGGCGACGCCGAAGACGAGGGTGTCCTTCTTGCTACCGCCGGAATTGTCGTCGCGGTTGCTCTCGGCGCAGCCTGCTACCGCGAGGGCCGCGACCGCGATGGCCGCGATCGCGGCCTTCGGCCTGGGTGCACGCATGTGTGCTTCACCTCGTCCTTGGGGGTACGGACAACGTGGTGACAGGGGTCACCGATGGCGGTGACCATAGCTCCCGATGCGTCCACCCGGAAACCGCTGAGTGGACGGTTGGTATCGGATCGTGCCTCAACCGCCGCTTGACATTCGATTCTTAGGTAAACAGCGGCAAAAACCGATCAATCAGCACCCGCGATGCCAAACTGTTACGTCGAACAGCCCCGATGAGGGCACAGGTGTCAGATCATTTCCGGGCAGAGACGCAGCGGTGGCCGGCACCCACACGGGTGCCGGCCACCGGCCGTACGTCAGGGGGGTCAGACCGCGCGGCGCCCCTCGAAGGCCCGCCCAAGGGTGATCTCGTCGGCGTACTCCAGATCGCCGCCGACCGGCAGCCCGCTGGCCAGCCGGGTCACCGAGATGCCCATCGGCTTCACCATCAACGCCAGATAGGTGGCGGTCGCCTCGCCCTCGGTGTTCGGATCCGTGGCCAGGATCAACTCCCGCACCCCGCCACCACCGAGCCGGATCATCAACTCCCGGATGCGGAGATTGTCCGGGCCGATCCCCTCCAGCGGATTGATCGCGCCACCCAGCACGTGGTAGCGACCGCGGAACTCACCGGTCCGCTCGATGGCCACCACGTCCTTGGGCTCCTCCACCACGCACAGCACCTCTTCGGTGCGACGCTGGTCGCGGCAGATCCGGCACTGCTCGGACTCGGCCACGTTGTAGCAGGTGGTGCAGAACCGCACCAGCTCCTTGACCTTGCGCAGCGCGCCGGCCAGCCGGTTGACGTCGGCCGGATCCGCCGAGAGGACGTGGAACGCGATCCGCTGAGCGCTCTTCGGACCCACGCCCGGCAGCCGACCCAGCTCGTCGATCAGATCCTGGATGGCACCTTCGTACATCTGCCGGCTCAGAAACCGGGCAGGCCGAGGCCGCCCATGCCGCCGGCGACCGGGCCCATCTTGCGCTCGGTCAGCTCCCGGGCCGCCTCGGCGGCGTTGTGCACTGCCGCGACGACCAGATCCTCCAGCGTCTCCACGTCGTCCGGGTCGACGGCCTTCGGGTCGATCTTGATGGCCTTGAGTTCACCGGAGCCGGAGACGGTCGCGGTGACCAACCCGCCGCCGGCGGTGCCGGTCAGCTCGGCCTCGGCCAGCTCGGCCTGGGCGGCGGCGATCTGCTGCTGCATCTTCTGCGCCTGCTTCAGCATCTGCTGCATGTTCGGCTGTCCACCTGGGCGCACGGGATGGCTCCTTCTCGCACTCGTCTGCTCGACCGCCGCTCAGCCTATCCGCTGGGACCGACCTCGCCCCGCCCGGTGCGTCCGCCCACGCCGAGCCTCCGGGTACGGCTACCCCTACCCCGAACCGGCCATCTGCTGGTAGTGCGCCCGCAGCCGCCGCACTGGTCTGCTCGTGGCATGAACCTCAACCGCACCGGCCGGGTCGGCGCACTGTGCTGGCTCGCGGCCGCGCCCATCTTCCTCGTCGCCAGCCTGATCACCGGGCTGCGGTGGCGCGAGCCGGCCTACAGCTGGGCCACCCACAACATCAGCGACCTCGGCAACGCCCACTGCGGCGTCTGGGACACCACCCGCCCCCGATACGTCTGCTCACCATGGCACCCACTGATGAACACCGCGACACTGGCCACCGCCGTACTGCTCGGTGCCGGGCTCCTGCTGACCTGGCGAATCCTCGGCCGCGGCCCGGTGGTGCGCACGGCTCAGACACTCCTGCTGCTGGCCACCGGCGGTTACGCCCTCGCGGCCCTCTACCCGGCCGACATCGACGAGAACCTGCACGTCCTCGGGGCAGTCCTGATCATGGGGATGGGCAACATCGGCCTGCTCCTGGCCGGCTTCGCACCACGAAACACGACGCTCGGCCGATGGCGACGACTCACTCTCACCGCCGGGCTGATCGCGCTGGCCGGAACAACACTGTTCGCCGCCCAACAGGGCCTGGCCATCGGGGTAGGCGGCATGGAACGAGTAGCCGTCCTACCGTTCCCCTTGTGGGCCTGCGCCCTAGCTGTCCTACTGGCCGAAACCCCCACCCCTACGCGATCTTGCACTTCCTGCTGCGACATAAAGGGGCATTCAGTGCAAGACGACGACCGAAACTGCAAGATCGCCGAGCCGCGGTGGGGCCGCTAGCGGGCGTCGATCTCGTTGATCTTCTCGGCGCCGAAGGTCTCCCGGAGCAGCCGTACCGCCTGCTCCTCGCTGGACTCCCGTGCGGTCTTCTCGTCGATGATCTCGTCCAACGGCTCGTCGCCCGGGTCGAACCCCTCAAGGGCCGGGGCCGCGGCCGGTGCCGCGCCGCCGGGTCGACCGGCCCGCGCCGGGCCGTCGAAGTCCGGGTCGTAGGGCGGCTCGCCCGCCCATTCCGCGTCCGCGACGGGCCGGGCTGCCGCTCCGGTACGCGCACCGCGCCCCGCCGCCGCCGCGCGAGCCGCGGCGATGGCGCTGCTCACCGGCGCACCACCGGCTGCCGCCGGCTGCCGGGCCGCCGGTGTCGGGTTACCCCGCCCGCCCGGCTTACCGCCACCGGCCGCTGACCCGGAACCTCCCGAACCGCCCGGCCCGGTGCCGTTCCCGCCACCGCCGTTGGTGCCGCTCCCGTTGGTGCCGTTCCCGGTGCTGCCGTTCCCGTTCCCGGTGCTGCCGTTCGCGCCGGTCGACGCCGGTGCGGAGTAGGGGCTCGACCCGTTTCCGGCCGACGCGCCGCCGGGTCGGGCGGCCTCCGGCCAGTCCTCGTCATCCGTAGCCTCGGCGGCGAGGGCGCCGCCGCCGGGGCGGGCCGCCGCCGGCCAGTCGCCGTCGTCGTCCGCCGCCGGGGTGGAGGGCGCTGTGCCCTGCCCGCCAGCACCGTGCCCAGCGGAACCCGCACCGACACCGCCGCGCGAAGCCGAGCCGGCAGCGCCGCTCGGGTTCGCGGCGGTCGGCGAGGCGTTCGTCGGACCGGCGGCGGTCGGGGCGTTGGGGCCCACTGTCCCCGGCCCGGCGGCGTTCGCACGTGGCGCTGCGTTCGAGCCAGGCGCGTTCGAACCCGGCGCGGGGTTCGTGCTTGGCCCGGCTGGCGGCGCGTTCGTCGGGCCGGCGGCAGGCGGGGTCGCGGCGTTCGTCGCGGCGGCGGGCGTGTCTGACGTGGCTGGCGGGGCGGCGGGTCGGGCCGGTGCGGTCTGCTGCGCGCGCGGTGAGCCGGACAGCGACACGCCACCGCGCTCGCCGGCCACCTCGCACCGGATCTGCCAGCGCCCGCCCAACTCCTCGTACAGCGCGTCGGTGAGCACCGCCGCGTGGTCGGCCATCATCTTGGCCAGCACTGTGGACTTCACCGTCAGCACCAGCATGTCGCCGTCGAGTTCGCGGACGACCGCGTCCCGCATCAGGGCGGCGATCCGCTTGTTGGTCCGGTTGACCTTGCCGACCACGTCGGGCCAGACGCGGCGAACCGCTACCGCGTCCAGCGCGGCGGCCGGTGCTCCGGGTCGGGGCGGCGCGGGCGTGGCCGGGTCGGGAAGCACCGCCGACGGTGGCACCACGCGACGCGGGGCCGGCCCGGCGGGCGAGACGGGTACGGAGTGGTCAGCGGTTGCCGACCCGGTCGACGCGCCCGGGGAGGCCGGGATCGGCGAGTCGGCCGTCGAGGCGTACGAGGCCGGCGCACCGGAGGTCGGAGCGGGTGCCCCGGTGACCGAAGCAGCCGGGGCGGGAGCGCCCTGGGCCGGGGACGCCGCCGGGTCGACAGCCCACGGCGGTGCGGAGGTCGGGGCGTTCACTGGTGTCGGGGTGGCGGCAGCCGGGACGGGGGTTGCTTGCTGTGGGCGTACCCCTGGGTGGTTGGTTGGCGCGGAGCCGGCGGCGGCCGACGGCGCGTCGGTGCCGCCCACTGTGAGCCGGCGTTCCATTCGCTCCAGGCGCTGGAGCAGGCCGCCGGTGGAGTCGTCCGCGCCGGGCAGCAGCATCCGGGCGCAGATCAGCTCCAGCAGCAGGCGGGGCGCGGTGGTGCCACGCATCTCGACCAGCCCGTTGTGCACGATGTCGGCGCAGCGGGACAGCGTGGCCGAGCCGAGCTGCGAAGCCTGCGCTGCCATCCGCTCGATCTGGTCGGCCGGGCCGTCGATCAGACCCTTCGCTGCGGCGTCCGGCACCTGCTGGATCACGATCAGGTCGCGCAACCGCTCCAGCAGGTCGGAGGCGAACCGACGCATGTCGTGCCCGGCCTCGGCGACCCGGTCGACGGTGGCGTACGCGGCGGCGCCGTCACCGGCGGCCAGCGCGTCGCACATCTCGTCGATCAGCGCCGAGTCGGTGACCCCGAGCAGCGCGACGGCCCGGGCGTAGCTGACCCCCTCCGCGCCGGCGCCGGCGATGAGCTGGTCGAGCACCGAGAGGCTGTCCCGCATGCTGCCGCCACCGGCGCGGACCACCAGCGGAAAGACCGCCGGCTCGACGGCGACGCCCTCGGCCTGGGTGAGCTGCTCCAGGTACGGGCGGACCACCTTCGGCGGAAACAGCCGGAACGGGTAGTGGTGGGTCCGCGACCGGATCGTGCCGAGGACCTTCTCCGGCTCGGTGGTGGCGAAGATGAACTTGACGTACTCCGGGGGCTCCTCGACCAGCTTGAGCAGGGCGTTGAAGCCCTGGGTCGAGACCATGTGCGCCTCGTCGATGATGTAGATCTTGAAGCGGCTGCTGGCCGGCGCGAAGAAGGCGCGCTCGCGCAGCTCGCGGGCGTCGTCGACACCGCCGTGGCTGGCCGCGTCGATCTCGATCACGTCGATCGAGCCGGCGCCGTCGGCGGCCAGCGAGCGGCAGGAGTCACACTTGCCGCACGGCTCGGGAGTGGGGCCCTGCTCACAGTTGAGCGAGCGGGCCATGATCCGGGCGCTGGTGGTCTTGCCGCAGCCACGGGGGCCGGAGAAGAGGTAGGCGTGGTTGAGCCGTCCGCTGCGCAGCGCCTGCGACAGCGGTTCGGTCACGTGCTCCTGGCCGATGACCTCAGCGAAGGTACGCGGCCGGTACTTGCGGTAGAGCGCCAGCGTCACTCGTCCCGCCTCCTCTCGACCGAGCCATTCTGCGCCGGTCGGGCGCGGGTGACCACCCACCACCCCGGCGCCGCGGATGCCGTGCTTGATCCACCGGGCCGCTCAGGCTTGATCGACTCGGCTTTCTGGAAACCGCGGTGTCCGCGTGGCCGGGACACCGCGACATCAGGGATGCCGAGTGGATCAACCGGCCCACAGACAAAAAGGCCTCCCGTGCACCCGGCAGAGCTCGCTTATCCTTGCTGCCTTCCGGCCCTGGGGAGGTTCACGAGATACCGCCGCACGGGAGGTGACGCCCAGCCTACCCGACCGCCCGTCGATCTTCAGGGGGTGGTGGGGTGGCCCGGCCGACACGGGCCTGTATCCTGGCTCGCGGAGGATTCGCCTAGAGGCCTAGGGCGCACGCTTGGAAAGCGTGTTGGGTTTACACCCTCACGAGTTCGAATCTCGTATCCTCCGCTCGCCTGAGCAGCACGAACGACAGGGCCGGCCCCACGGGGACCGGCCCTGAGTCGTCTGTGCGGTGGCGTCACCCCACCACCTTGCCGTCCCACTTCCACCTCGGCCCCGATCCGGAACTTGACGTGCGCTGACGAGGTCAGGCGCGGGCGCGGGCCCAGGAGAGGAAGCGGTCGGCCAGCCGGGCCGGGTCGACGTCGGTGAGGTGTTCGCCAGCCTCGGTCTGCAGCGTCGCCAGGTAGACGGTCAACGCGAGCCGGTCGTGCCGGTATTCGCCGAGCAGCCGCAGCTTCGCCGCCGAGCAGGGCCAGGCGATGCCGCACGCGGCACAGCGCCAGGTCGGTCGGGTCGGCAGGTGGTTCCGGTAGCGGCGGCGGGGCATGGGCGGATCTCCTTCGCGGTGGACGGGGGCCGCCCCGCCTCCCCGTCGGGGCGACCCCGGACTGACGCCGACCGCCGGGCTCCTGCGCCTCCACCGGCCACGCCGTCTTCTGTGGACCACCCTCGGGAGAGTTACGAGACAGATACACCGCGTAGCTATATGGTTTCCAGATATCTAGGACATCCGATGGAGGAGCCGTGAACGACGCGCTTCGGGTGGCGCTCAGCAACACCGGGCACACCACCGAATCCCTCGCCGAGACCGTCGGCGTCGACCCGAAGACCGTGGGGCGCTGGTTGGCCGAGGACCGCATCCCGCATCCACGCCACCGGTTGGCGGCAGCGGAGGCGCTACACAAGGACGTGTCGGACATCTGGCCGGACACTTCAAGACGTCGTGATCCCATTTGGTTTCGTCCGTGGCAGGAGATCGAGCGCGAGGCGGTGTCGCTTCGGTCGTACGAGTCGACAGTTCTGCCGGGGTTGCTCCAGACCGAGGCGTACGCCCGCGCGGTGCTGGGCGGCGCGGGCCTGATCCCCCGGGGGGAGATCGAGCGACATCTCACGGTCCGACTCGGCCGGCAGGGCATCCTCAAGCGGGACGACCCGCCGCAGTTCACTGCGGTAGTGGACGAGGCGGTCATCCGCCGTCCGGTGGGCGGCCGGTCGACGATGCGCGAGCAACTGCTGGCCGTGGCGGCGGCGTGCGTCGAGCCGCACATCAGGGTGCACGTCGTGCCCAGCACGGTCGGCGCCTATGCCGGCCTCAACGGACCTTTCGTGATCGCGCACAGCCACGACCACCGGGTCGCCGGCTACCTCGACAACCAACTTCAGGGACAAGTCGCTAGCGACCCCGAGGACATCGCGGCCATGATGGCGGCATGGGAGAACGTGCGCGGCGAGGCGTTGTCCCACTGGCAGTCTGTCGAACTCATCCAGGAAGTGGCGGAGTCATGGAGCTGAACGGCGCCCGGTGGCGCAAGAGCAGCCGCAGCAGCGGCAACGGCGGCAACTGCGTCGAGGTCGCCGACAACCTGCCCGGCGTCATCGGCGTACGGGATTCAAAGGACCCGACCGGCCCGGCGCTCGCCTTCGCGCCCACGGCCTGGCGCGCGTTCGTCACCCAGCTCACCCGACGCGCCTGACCGGCGCCCGGTCACACAGGCAGGTCAGGAGCCGTCGCGGAGATCCCCCAGACGCTCTGCCCGGAAGGTGATCTCGTCGAAGGTCACGCCGCACCCCTCACCGGTCGGGGACTGGCCCGCGAAGCCGATCCGGTCGCGAGACGTGTCGGGGTCGAGGAGGAACACGCGGATCAGCTGCCAGGTCTCACCGTCGACCGAGGCGTGGTACGCGTAGACCCCGTCGACCCGGGAGACCCGCAGCCACACCGACCGGTCGGGTACGACGAAGGCGTTCGCGTCGTCGGCGACGCCCCGGCAGATGACCGACACGATCATGGGGTCGCCTGCTGGGGAGAACTCGAAGCAGAGCTTGGCCCAGCGCCGCTCGTCGAGCCACAGCAGCAGCACCCCGGCGTCGAAGGTGGCGGCGAAGCCCACTGTGACCCGGGCGCTGAACTGGAAGTCCCCCGTCGGCAGGTCCCCGAGCAGTGTCGCCGCGTTGAGCGTCGACTCGGCACTGACAGTGGTGGTCTCGGCGGAGCCGGTGCTGGGGTCGATGAAGATGTCAGTGTGCGGCTGCGCCTCGACCGCCACGGTGCCGGCCGCCTCGTCGACCCGCCACAGCTCGGCGGACGAGGGCACGAGCGGGAACGGCACACCGGGAACGCTCAGTTGATTGGCCATGGCCAGGACCGTACAACCGTCGCCCTGCTCGCCGACGCCCACTCGTCGAGCAGGGCCCGGCACGTCCACTCTCCGGCCGGTACCGTGCCAGGCAGCGACGACGGGGAGACCGTCGTACACATGTTCTATCCACAGGCTGTGGACGACCGGAGGTTCCGTGGCTTACCAGCTCAGCGCGGTGGTCGCGGACGTCGAACTGCTCCGCGAGCAGACCGCCGAGCTGGATCACGCGGTCCTCGGCGAGCTGCGCCAGGACTTCGCGCTGCTGCCGGTCACCCCGCAGTTGGTGATCGAGCTGACCGGGTCGTTGCCGGATTTCGCCACTGACGAGCGCAGTGCCGCGGGCCCGTTCGGCCTGGTGTTGTCGACGGCGCTGGTCGAGGTGCTGACCCGCTGGTCACAGTCGGCTCCGGTGGCCTATGTGGAGGCGGAGTTCGGTGGCGGCGTCGGCTACCAGTCGGCAGCGGTGTGGTTGGGCGGAGGGCTGTCCTGGGGCCCGCGCTTCGACGACGAGTTGAGCGCGCCGCGCGAGCAGTGGCCGATCAACTGTGCGCTCAGTCAGCTCGGCGTGGAGCCCGGCACCTGGATCGACAGGTTCGCCGAAGTGGGGTTGCACCTGGAGCGGAGCACCGAGGGTTGGCTGGCGCACGGGCGGCGTCGACTCAGCGCCGACTACTGGGACGAGCTGGTCGAGCAGTGGGAAAACCAGGAATCCAGCGTTCGGCAGCAACCTGAACGCTCCCGTTCCGTTGGGGACTGGGGGATTCCATGAAATTGCGACAATTTGCGTTTATCGCCACGCTGATGACGGCTGCCTCGATCGCGGGCAGCGGCGTACCGCCAACCGGGTCGATTCCTAACGGCCGGCCCGCCGGCAACGTGGAGATCATCGACCTGAACGGCCTACGCAACATCGAGTTCGGTGCCACCGAGGACGAGCTGACCCGACGCGGCATCCTGCGTACCAGCCTGGAAGCCTGCGGGCCGATGCTCGCCGGCCACGACACGGTCAGCCCGGTCTTCGTGGAGGACAAACTCGTGCTGCTCTGGGTCGGCGACCCGATGCGGACACCGGAGGGCATTACGGCAGGCTCGCCCGTCGACGAGGTCTGGGACCGCTACCCGCAGGTCAGCCGGCTGCGGGCTCCACAGGGGACACATCGGCTCGACGGGTTGCTCGCTCGCAGCGGCGACCGCGCGTACCTGTTCCTGCACGACGGGCGCACTGTCCGAAAAACCATCGCCGGGTACGCGGACTGGGCCCGCCGCCTCTTCAACGAGGGTGCGGGCCCGTGCTGAGCCGACAACCTACGGGCTGACCGGACGGGTCGGCCCGACCGGTCCGGGCGAAGTCGCTCCAGGCACGGACCGAGCGGTCGGTCCGGCCGGATCACGGCGACCACGTTCTCGCGGAGCAGGGTGACCACCCACCTCGTACGCGGTCGGCTGGGCGAAGGCGTCACGCGCGTACCCCGTGTCCCTTTCGGCGTAGCGGGCCACGGCCTTGCGTAACAACTCCTCCTACCGCCACGTTCGGATACGTACCGACCGGTACAGAATTCGCTTGTGGCCCGGCCGACCGGACACGACCACCCCGACAGAGGAGATCCATCGTGGGACAGCTCGACGGCAAGACAGCCCTCGTCACCGGGGGCACCACGGGCATCGGCCTGGCCGCCGCCCGCCGCTTCGCCGCCGAAGGCGCGTACGTCTTCGTCACCGGCCGCCGCAAGGGCCCGGTGGACGAGGCCGTCGCCAGCATCGGCGCGAACGTCACAGGCATCGCCAGCGACGTCAGCAAGCTCGACGACCTGGACCGGGTGATGCGGGCGATCGAGGAGCGGGGCGCTGGGCTGGACGTGGTGTTCGCCAACGCCGGCGGTGGGGAGTTCCGTTCGCTCGACTCGATCACGGTCGAGCACGTGGCCAACACCTTCGACACCAACATCTACGGCACCATCTTCACAGTGCAGAAGGCCCTGCCCCTGCTCAACGAGGGCGCGTCGATCGTGCTCACCGGCTCGACTGCCGCCAGCAACGGCACCCCGGCGTTCAGCGTCTACGCGGCGTCCAAGGCGGCCATCCGCTCGTTCGGCCGCACCTGGGCCGCCGAGCTGATCGGCCGGAAGATCCGGGTCAACACCCTGGTGCCCGGCTCGACCGAGACCCCCGGTCTCGCCGGTCTCGCGCCCAGCCCTGCCGAGGCACCCGGGTTGCTGAAGACCATCGCCTCGGGCGTGCCCATGCAGCGCATGGCACACCCGGACGAGATCGCCAACGCGGCGCTCTTCCTCGCCTCCGACCAGAGCAGCTTCATGACCGGCGGCGAGTTGTTCGTCGACGGCGGCGAGCAGCAACTCTGACGCGAAAACGCCCGGTCGATCCTCGCGGATCGACCGGGCGTTTCTGCACTACAGAGCGGTGGCGGAGGGATTTGAACCCTCGGAGGGCGTTAACCCTCACACGCTTTCGAGGCGTGCTCCTTAGGCCGCTCGGACACGCCACCGCCGACGAGGGTACAGGACCGCCGGTTCCGACGCCGAACCGGTATCGCCCGGGCCGGCCTGGCAGGATCTTTGCCATGAGTACGCACATCGGCGCGAAGCCGGGCGAGATCGCCGAGCGGGTCCTGATGCCGGGTGACCCCCTGCGGGCCAAGTGGATCGCGGAGACCTACCTCGAGGGCGCCACCTGCTACTCGACGGTTCGGGGCATGCTGGGCTTCACCGGCCGCTGGAACGGCGTCGAGGTTTCCGTCCAGGGCTCCGGCATGGGCATGCCGTCGGCCTCCATCTACGCCCACGAGTTGATCAACGAGTACGGCGTGAAGACGCTGATCCGGGTCGGCTCCTGTGGCGCCCTCAGCACGGACCTGCAACTGCGGGACGTGGTGGCCGCGATCGGGTCGTCCACCGACTCGAACATGAACCGGATGCGCTTCGACGGGCTGATCGACTACGCCCCGGTGGCCGACTTCGGGCTGCTGCGTACGTCGGTCGAGGTGGCCGAGCGACGCGGCATCACCATGCACGTGGGGCCGATCCTGGCGGCGGACGCCTTCTACACCGACCGCCCGGACCTGTACGACACCCTCGCCGACTACGGCGTGCTGGCGGTGGAGATGGAGTCGGCGGCGCTCTACACGATCGCCGCCCGGTTCAAGGCCCGCGCGCTGACCGTGTTGACCGTCAGCGACCACATCAAGACCGGCGAGAAGACCACCTCGGAGGAGCGCGAGCAGACCTTCAGCCAGATGGTCGAGATCGCCCTCGACACGATCATCGCCTGACCCGTCCGGGCGGCGTCACCGCGACGAGCGTGATGACTGTGAGGCATAAATATGCCGCACAGTCATCACGCTCTTGCGCATCACGCGGCCCAACCGAGCCACGCCGGTCACACGGCGGCCAGCGCCTCCGTCGGCGCGAGGCGGGCGGCGCGCACCGCCGGGTAGAGGCCGGCGAGACCGCCGATGACCACTGTCGCGCCCACCCCGCCGAGCATCGCCCAGGCCGGCACCACTGTCGGCCAGTCCTGCGACAGCGCGTAGCCCGCTGTGACCAGGATGCCCAGCACCACCCCACCGATCCCGCCGAGCGCGGAGAGCAGCAGCGACTCGGTGAGGAACTGGGCCCGTACCTGACCGCGGGTGGCGCCCAATGACCGGCGCAGGCCGATCTCGGCCCGGCGTTCCAGCACCGAGATCACCATGGTGTTCGCCACGCCGACCCCACCGACCAGCAGGGCGACCGCGCCCAGGCCCAGCAACAGGCCGGTGAACGCGTCGTCGGTCGCCTCGGCGGCGGCCAGCGCGTCCGAGGGCCGGGACACCTCGACCTCGTTCGGCGCCTCCGGGTTGGTGGTCGCACCGAGCACCGACCGGACCGCCTCGACCTGCGACTCCTGCGCCCGGGTGTAGACGGTGGTCGGGTGACCGTCGAAGCCCAGGTACTCGGCCGCCGCCACCCAGCCGACCAACGCCGACGTGTCCAACTCCGGGGCGAGCGGTGCGGCGGCGAGGGTGCCGACCACTGTGAACGGCCGCCCACCCAGCCACACCTGCACCTGCGGGTCCGCCGAGGTGATCCCGAGCCGCTGCGCGGCGGTGGCGCCGAGCACGACCGCGGGGTAGCGGGCGGTCGCCTCGTTGAGCCAGGTGCCGGTGGCCACCTCGGCTCCCACGGTGCCGAGCAGGTCCAGTCGGGCCGCCCGGGTGGCGATGCCACCGGTCTCCGCCGCCGGGATCCGATCCGAGCGGTACACCTTCGCGTCGGGCACCTGCCCGGTCGCGGACACCTCGGTCACCGGACCGATCCGCCCGATCATCGCGATCGACTCCTCGGGCAGCTGCGCGTCCGCGCCGAACAGGGTGCTGCCCGGCTCTACGGTGAGCAGGTTGGTGCCGAGCGCGTCGAGCGCCCGGTCCAGCTCGGCTCGGGACGACGAGGAGATACCGACCACCGCGATCATCGCGGCGATGCCGATCGCGATGCCCAACGCGGAGAGGAACGCCCGCAGCGGACGGGTCCGCAGCCCCACCCCACCGACCCGCACGACGTCCGCCGGCCGCAGTCGGGCCGGGGTCAGCGTCGCCATCAGCCGACCCCACCCGACGCGAGGGCCGAGTCGTGCCGCACCGCGCCGTCGCGCATCCGCACCTGCCGGGGCAGGCTTCCCGCGATCTCCCGGTCATGCGTGATCACCACGACTGTGGTTCCGGCCCGGTGCAGATCGTGCAGCAACTCCAACACCCCGGCACCGGACTGGGAGTCCAGGTTGCCGGTCGGCTCGTCGGCGAGCAGCACCGCCGGCTCGCCGACCACCGCGCGGGCCACTGCCACCCGCTGCCGTTCCCCGCCGGACAGCTCGTGCGGCCGGTGCCCCAACCGGTGGCCCAGGCCGACCCGGACCAACGCGGCCTCCGCCCGTTCGCGCCGCCGCCGCAGCGGTACGCCGGAGTAGAGCAACCCGTCGGCCACGTTGTCCACGACCGGGACGCCGGGGGCGAGGTGGAACTGCTGGAAGACGAAGCCGATCCGGGTGGCCCGCAGCGCGGACAACTCCCGGTCGGCCAGCTTCGCCGCGTCGTACCCGTCGATGAGCACGCTGCCCGACGACGGCCGGTCCAGGGTGCCGATCAGGTGCAGCATTGTCGACTTACCCGATCCGGACGGACCGACGATCGCTACCAACTCCCCGTGACCGATCCGCAGCGACACGTCGTCCAACGCGACGACGCCGCCGGCGTACCGCTTGCTGACCCGGTCGAGCACGATCACCTCGCCGCTCACGTCGGCACCACCACCGTCGTACCCTCGGTGAGGCCCGTACCGGTGACCTCCACCCGGCCGTCGGCGAACAACCCGGTGGTCACCGCGAGGACCCGGCTCGCGTCGCCCTCGGCGACCTGGACGCCGTAGCCGCCCTCGGCCAGCGCCAACAGCGCCGCCACCGGCACGGTGAGCACGTCGCGGCGCTCCGAGACGGTGAACGTGACGTCCGCGCTGGCCTGGTCGAAGCCGGTGAGGGCCTTCGGGTCGGTCACCGCGACTGTCACCTCGATCTTCGTCTCGGCGTCGGCGGCCTGCCCGTTGGCACCGGCCGCGCCGGCCTGGACGACCGTCTCGACAGTGCTGATCGTGCCCGCCACCGACCGGCCGTCCGGCAACCGCACGGTGACCTTCGCGTCGCGCTTGGCCAACCGCTGGTCGTCCACGTCCAACTCGACGGTGACGACCCGGCTGGTGCCGGTGTACGTCAGCACCGCCTGGCCGGGCTGGGTGAGATCGCCGACGTCGACCTGGTGGCCCTCCACCCGGACCTCCCGGTCGGCGTACACGACCCGCCCCGGCTCGACCCGACCGGTCTCGGTCAGGCCCAGGTCCTCCTGCCAGTCCCGGACGGCGTCCGCGGTGGCGCCGGTGTACTCGTCGTCGACAGTGAAGCCGGTGTAGCCCAGCGCTTCGAGGTTCCGCTCGAACTGCGCGACGTCGGGCCCCTCCACCCCGGGGGCGAGGGTCCGGTACGCGGGCAACCCGCCGTAGAGCAGCACCACCTCCTCGTTGTCGACCAGGTAGAGCGCCTTGCCCCGCCGTACCGTCGACCCGGTGGCCGCCAGCGCGGTGACGGTGCCGTTGAGCTTCGCCGTGGCGGTACGCGTCACGCCGTACCCCAGCTCACCGTCAGCGGTCTCCGAGTCGGCGAGGGTCTGCCGGGTGACAGTGGCGGTGGCGGGTGGCGCGCTGCCGGCCTGGGCGCGGCCCCCGTCGGAGCCGCCGCCGAAGCCCACCGCGGCGACCACGCCCACGGCGGCGACCAGCAGGACGACGCCGCCGGTGACGGCGGCGCGCAGCCGCGAGCGTCGGCTGGCGCCCGTCACCGGCCGGCCCCGAACTGCGGCGCGTGCTGCCGGCACTTCTCCAGCGCGGCCTTCATGGCCGGGTCGCCGATGTTGATCGCGTTGCCCCCCGTCCCGATGCGGACCCGCCCGTCGGCGTCCGGGTCCGGGAAGTCCGGCACCCCGTTCTCCCGCATGCACTTGGCCAGCGTGCGCATCTGCTCGGCCTGCTCGGGGTTGAGCTGCGGTCCCTGCCCGCCGTTGGGCAGCTTGTCCTGGCACTTCTCCATGGCCGCCTGGACCTTCTGCTGATCCACGTCCGCGCCGAACCGGAAGCCGGGACGGCCACCCGGCTCCGGGTCGGGCATGTCCACCCCGTTCTCCCGCATGCACCGGGCGAAGCCGAGTTGCCGCTCCGAGTCACTGACCGGCGTGCCGCTCACCGTGGCCTCGGCCTTCGCGCCCCCGGCGGTCGCGACCCCGCCGCCGTCGTCGCCTCCCGCGCCGCACCCGGACAGCGCCAGGGCGAGCAGGACGGGGATCGCAAGCATCTGTCGTCGCATGGTGTCCGCTTCCGCTCAGGTCCGGCGCGGTTCGCCGAACGTGACACCAGTGCACGGCAGTGGGCGTATCCCCGGCGTTACCGTCGGCGGTTATGCCGGCGTTACCGCACCCCGCGCACCATGGAGGGGTGAGAGTGCTGGTGGTCGAGGACGAGAACGTGCTGGCGGACGCCATCGCCGAGTGGCTGCGTCGGGAGTCGTTCGCTGTCGACGTGGCGTACGACGGGGACGCCGCGTTGGAACGGCTCGGCGTCAACGAGTACGCAGTGGTGGTCCTGGACCGGGACCTGCCGGTGGTGCACGGCGACGACGTGTGCCGGGCGATCGTGGACGCGGGCGGGGAGACCCGGGTGCTGATGTTGACCGCGTCGGCGGCGGTCCGGGAACGGGTGGCGGGGTTGGCGCTCGGTGCCGACGACTACCTGACCAAGCCGTTCGCCCTGGTCGAGCTGTCGGCCCGGGTGCACGCGCTGACCCGCCGGTCCCGCCCGGCGGCGCCGCCGACGCTGCGTCGCGCCGGCATCCAGCTCGACCCGGCCCGACACGAGGTACGCCGGGACGACCGGCACGTGGCGCTGTCCCGCAAGGAGTTCGCGGTGCTGGCCGAGCTGCTGCGCGCCGACGGCGCTGTGGTCTCCGCCGAGGACCTGCTGGAACGCGCCTGGGACGAGCACATCGACCCGTTCACCAACGTGGTCCGGGTGACGGTCATGAAGCTGCGCCGCAAACTCGGCGACCCACCGGTGATCGAGACGGTCCCCGGGGCGGGGTACCAGATCCGATGAAACGCCTCACGATCCGCGCCCGGCTCACCCTCATCTACGGCGGGCTCTTCCTGTTGGCCGGCGTGGTTCTGCTCGCCGTCACGTACGTGCTGGTGGATCAGCGGATGCCGCAGCCGTTCGGGGTGAAGCTGAGCGACCTACCGAAGACCGCCCCCACGACGCCCAGCGGGCAGAACGTCGACAACCTGCGCACCCTGTTGCAGGAGTTGCAGGACGAGGCGAAGCGCAACGCCCTGGAGTCGCTGCTGACCCAGGGCGGTATCGCGTTGATCGTGGTGTCGACGGTGGCGATCGCGTTCGGCTGGTTGCTCGCCGGTCGGGCGTTGCAGCCCCTGCTCCAGATCACCGGCACCGCCCGCCGGATCGCCGGCGCGGACACCGCCGGCCGTGGTCTGCACGAGCGGATCGCGCTCACCGGCCCTCCCGACGAGGTACGCGAACTCGCCGACACCTTCGACGAGATGCTGGAACGGCTGGACCGTTCCTTCGACGGGCAGCGCCGGTTCGTGGCGAACGCCTCGCACGAGCTGCGTACGCCGCTGGCGCTCAACCGCGCCCTGGTGGAGTTGGCTGTCACCCGCCCGGACGCCTCGGCGGAGACCCGGCGACTGGGCGAGTCGCTACTGGCGGTCAACGAACGCCACGAGCGGCTGATCGACGGTCTGCTGACCCTGGCCGACTCGGAGAACGAACTGACCGAGCGTACGCCGGTCGACCTGGCCGAGGTCTGCGCGCACACGACCGACCAGGCCGGGAAGCAGGCGCCCGACGTGCGGGTTCGGCGGGCCCTGGCTCCGGCGCTGACCAGCGGCGACCCGGTGCTGTTGGAGCGGCTCACGTTCAACCTGGTGGAGAACGCGTTGCGCCACAACCTGCCCGCCGACGGTTGGGTGGAGGTGCGCACCGGGCTGGTCGACGGCCGGCCCACCCTCACTGTGACAAACACCGGCCCGGTCATCCCCGGCTACGACGTCGAGACGATGTTCCAGCCCTTCCGCCGGCTGTCGCGGGAGCGGGTCGTCGGCGCGCGGGGCTTCGGGCTGGGGCTGTCCATCGTCCGCGCGGTGGCCCGGGCCCACGGCGGCACCGCCGAGGCGCAGCCCCGCCCGGACGGCGGTCTGATCGTCACTGTCACCCTGCCGCCGGCCTGACCGGCGGCCCGCTTCAGCGGAAGAACGCGCGTAGGACGGTGGCGGTCTCGGCCTCCAGCACCCCGCCGTAGACCTCGGGGCGGTGGTTGAGCCGACGGTCCCGCAGCACGTCCCAGAGCGATCCGGCCGCGCCGGTCTTGGGCTCCCACGCGCCGAACACGACTGTGGAGACCCGGGCCAGCACCAGCGCCCCGGCGCACATGGTGCACGGTTCGAGGGTGACCACCAGGGTGCAGCCGTCCAGCCGCCACCGGCCGGTGCGCTCGGCGCCCCGGCGCAGGGCCAGCACCTCGGCGTGGGCGGTGGGGTCGCCGGTCAGCTCGCGCTCGTTGCGTCCGGTGGCCAACTCGGTGCCGTCCGGCCCGTAGAGGACCGCCCCCACCGGTACGTCGTCGACGTCGGTGCTGACCGTGTCGTCGACGGGTGGACCGGCGACGGCGATCTCCAGGGCGCGGCGCATCCACAGCTCGTGCCGCTGTCGTCGGCCGACCTCGCCCAGGTCGGCCAGGCCCTCGTGGGCGCCGGGCCCGGCACGGCCCACAGCGCCGGGGGTCGGCTGGCCCGGTCGGATCGACTCCAGCGACGGATCGGTGGCGTCGGCCGGCTCAGACCTCACGCAGCTCCTCGACCTCGTCGGCGCAGCCGAGCACCTGGCAGATCTCGGCGGTGACGTCCGCCGGCATCATCCCCTCGTGGGTGCAGAGGGTCAGCAGCTTCTGCGCGGAGATGCCCAGGTTGGCCAGCAGGTCGGCGTCACCGACCGGGTCGGCCTCCGGGTCGACGACGGGCTGTTCGCTCTCCTCGTCACCGGTGCTCACCGGGCGTGGCTCGTCGTCACCGTCGAGCCCGGTGACCGACGTCTTCAGGTCACCGACCAGCAGCGACCCGAGCTGCGACTCCTCGGCGTACGCGGAGTCCGAACCGAACACCCGCAGGTCCTCGCCCTCGTCGAGGCGCAGGATCACCAGATACGCGTCGTCGGCCTCGACGAAGAGCAGCGACACGTCGGCCTCCTGGTCGACGTCACGCAGCCGGTCGGCAACCTCGTCGATGTCGGTGGCGCCACGCAGGCTGACCTCGGCGGCGGTCCAGCCACTGTCGTCGCGCACCACGGCCGCAGCGAAGTACGACACGGTCCCCCCAATAGCCCTCGACACAGCGTCGACTCGTTACGCGTGCACGTTAGCCGGTCGGGTCGGCAGGCGACCCGTCAACGCCCCGAAGGGCGGGTCATTCCTGACAAAGTCGGATCAGCCGACGACTCGACGGCGGGTGGCGATGAGCTGGCGCAGACGCTCGGTGCGCTGCCGCTGCGGTCGGCTGCGCTGGCGGACCGCCCGGGCGCCCGCCAACTCGGCCAGCAACTGCAGTCGACGGCGGTTGCGATCGGGATCCTGCCGGGGAGTGGTCCAGGCCATGGTCCCGAGCGTGCCGAGTCTCGGCGGCCACGTCAAGACGGCGTTCGCTACGCAGCCAACCGGGCACACGGTGCAGTCACCGAGCGCCGTTTCGGGGCCCGTCCGTGCCGGTCACCACAGCGGCCAGTCACCACTGGTTGCCCAGCGGACCGCCACCACGGCGGCGGCGATGCTCCAACCACCCGCCGTAACGATGGCGACCCCGGTGGCCACCCCTCGGTCGCCGTATCGGACCAGCACCAGGGCGGTGACCCAGGCCAGCAGGCCGGCGAACACAGTCCACCACGCGTAGCTGGCCACGTCGGTGCCGAGCAGGCCGAACAGCAGCAGCCAACCGGCCGCCGCACCGCCACCGGCTGCGACACCACCGCCGGTGACCGGGTGCGGCTCGCGGTAGGTGGGCCGCGTCGGTGGGCCGGAGGGGAAGAGACCCGACGGGGTACGCGGCACCGGGCGGACGGCACCGAAATCCGGGCCAGGCTCGGGTCGGGCAATGGTCACCGTCGCTGCCCTCCCTCACGCGTGCCGCTCGTGCCCACCGTACCGGCTCTGCCAGGATGACCGGATGTCCTCGCCGACGATCAGCCGCCGCGCTCGTCCGGCGTACCCGATCCTGCTGCTGCTCGCCCCGGTGCTGGCCGCCGGCTGTGCGACCACCCGGCCGGGGGTGCCCGACGGTGCCGCGCCGACGCCACCTTCGGTCTGGGCGACCGCCGACCAGCCGGCGTCGCAGCCGCCCACGCCGGCGGCGACCGACCCGAGCTCCCCGGCGCCGTCGTCGGCCAGGCCGTCGACGACTGCACCCCGCACCGGGCTCAAGCACGTCTTTCCGGTACGCGCCGACAACGTCGACTACCACCCGACGCACGGGGCGTACCCGGGGACGGATCTCTTCGCCGACTGCGGCGAAGCGTTCGTGGCGGTGACCGACGGGACGGTGCTGGAGGTGAGCCGCGTGGACCGGTACCGCAAGCGTGGGCCACAGGGCCCGAACAACGGTGGCCTGTCGGTCGCCCTGCTCGGCGACGACGGGGTGCGCTACTACGGCTCGCACCTGAGTGTCGTGACCAGCGGAGTCGAGGCCGGGGTGCGGGTCCGCGCCGGGCAGCAGCTCGGCAAGGTGGGCCGCACCGGCAACGCGAACAACGTGTGTCATGTGCACTTCGGCATCTCGCCGGCGTGCGCCGGCAAGGACGGCTGGTGGATCCGGCGCGGGGTGATCTGGCCGGCGCGTTACCTGGACTCGTGGCGGCGCGGCGGCAACCGGGAGCCGGCCGCCGAGGTCACCGCGTGGCAACGCAGGCACGGCTGCCCGAAGGCGCCCTGACATGGCTCGCGCGAGAGATCCCATCGCCGACCTGCGCCGGATCGCGTTCCTGCTGGAACGGGCGAACGAGGCCACCTACCGGGTACGCGCGTTCCGGTCGGCGGCGAAGGCGCTGGCCGGACTGCCTGCGGCCGAGCTGACCGAACGGGCCGGCAACGGCACGCTCACCGAACTGGCCGGTGTCGGTGACGTCACGGCCCGCTGCGTGGCGGAGTCCCTCGCCGGTGAGGAACCGGTCTACCTCCGCCGGCTGGTGGCGACCGAGGGCAGCGACCTGGACGCCGAGGCCACGGCGCTGCGCGCCGCCCTGCGCGGCGACTGTCACACCCACTCGGACTGGTCCGACGGCGGCTCACCGATCGAGGAGATGGCGCTGGCCGCTGTGGAGTTGGGCCACGAGTACCTGGTGCTGACCGACCACTCGCCGCGGCTGACGGTGGCCCGGGGGCTGACCGCGGAGCGGCTGCGCCGGCAGCTCGACCACGTGGCGCAGGTCAACGCGGCGCTGCCCGAGGGTTTCCGGATCCTCACCGGGATCGAGGTGGACATCCTCGCCGACGGCTCCCTGGACCAGGACGACGACCTGCTGGCGCGGCTCGACGTGGTGGTCGGGTCGGTGCACAGCGGCCTGAAGGACGAGCGGTCGAAGATGACCCGGCGCATGCTGAAGGCGGTCGCCAACCCGCACCTGGACATCCTCGGTCATGTCACCGGTCGGATGGTGTCGTCCCGCCCGGCCGGGGTGACCGGTCCGGGCGATCGGGGGCACCGCGCGCGTACCCGGGCGGAGAGCGACTTCGACGCGGACGCCGTCTTCGCCGCCTGCGCCGAGCACGACACGGCCGTCGAGATCAACTCTCGGCCGGAGCGGCAGGACCCGCCGAAACGCCTGATCCGCCGCGCCCTGGAGGCCGGCTGCCGGTTCGCCATCAACACCGACGCGCACGCGCCCGGCCAACTCGACTGGCAACGATTCGGTTGTGAACGCGCCGCCCTCTGCGGCGTCCCCGCCGACCGGGTGATCAACACCTGGTCGGCGGAGCAACTGGTGGCCTGGACGCACGACCGCACCTGACCAGTCCGGCGCTGGTCGGGCGGTGGTGTGTCAGCGGCGGGCGGGTTCGGCGGCGGGTGTGGCGGGAGCGCCGACGCCGACGACCGGGCTGCTCCGGCGGCGACCGAACATTCCCTGCGAGACCGCGACCCCGAGCAGCACGATCAGCGCGCCGACCGGTTGGTGCCAGTTGAGGCGTTCGTCGAGCGCCAGAGCACCGATCAACACCGCGAAGATCGGAATCAGGTACGTGACTGTGGACGCGGTGCTCGCACCGGCCACCCGGATGTTGCGCATGTTGATCACGAACGCGAGCCCGGTGCCGAGCGCGCCGAGGGTCAGCACGCTTGCCACCACCCCCGCCGACAGCTCGGTGGGCAGCGGCGGCAGGCCGGCGACGAAGGGGGTGACGATGGCCAGCTGCGCGGCCGCGAGCAGCAGTTGAGCGGTGGAGAGCGACAGACCCGAGTACGCGCTGCCGGCGACGAACCGCTTCTGGTACGGGATGGACACGCCGTAGCAGGCCGCCGCACCGAAGCACATGAGCTGCCCGGTGAAGTGCGCCCCGCCGATGCCCTCCCAGACCCCGAGGACCACCAGCACCCCGACGAAGCCCAGCCCGAGCCCGACCGCACGGCGCACTGTGAGCCGCTCGGTGCGGAAGACCAGCACCGCCATCGGCAGCACGATCAACGGCGTGGTGGCGTTCCAGATGCCGGCCAGCATCGACTCGACCCGCTGCTCGCCGTAGCCGAAGAGGGTGAACGGCACTGCCACGCCGAAGGCGGCGACGACTGTCAGGTGTGCCCAGACCCGGGGCTCGCGGGGCAGCCGGTCGCGCAGCACGGCGAGGACCACCAGCAGTGTCAACGCGCCGGCGACGACCCGGTAGAGGGTGAGTTGCACAGGGTGCAGCTCGGCCACCCCGACCTTGATGAAGAGAAAGCTGGAACCCCAGATCGCGGCGAGGGCGACAAAGCCGGGCAGCCAGGCGCGGACCGGCGCTTTGTCAGGAGTGGTATCGGTGGTCACCCCTGACACTCTGCCGCAACCGTGCGACAAAGTCGCGCGCCTTTCGGCCGTCACGCCGCACCTGAACCCGCAGCTCGAACACGACAAACGCCGGCGACATGGGGCTGGGGTGGTCACGTAGGGTCGCAGCGTGGGACGAATTGATGAACTCGCCAACCGCTACGTGGCCGAGTGGGCGCCGTTGAGCCCCACCGGCGCCACCTTCGTCGGCATCGCCGGCCATGACGACCAGCTCGACGACCTCTCGCCCGACGGCTACGGCGCGCGCGCGGACCTCACCCGCCGGACCCTCGCCGAGCTGGAGGTGACCGAGCCGGAGACCGAATCGGAACGGACCGCCAAGGAGGCCATGCAGGAACGGCTCGGCCTGGACCTCGCCCGGTACGACGCCGGCGAGGTGACCAGCGAGGTCAGCGTGATCACCAGCGGGCTGCACGAGATCCGCATGGTGTTCGACCTGATGCCCACCGCGACCAGCGACGACCAGGCCAACATCGCCGCCCGGCTCAACGGCTTCGGCGCCGCACTGGAGGGCTACAAGACCACGCTGCGTGAGGCTCTCGCCGCCGGTGAGGTCAGCTCGAAGGTGCAGCTGGTCGAGGTGGCCAAGCAGTGCGACATCTGGGTCGACCCGACCGGTGACAACTTCTTCCACGGGCTGGTCGAGCGGCTCGGGGCGGAGGGCACGCTCGGCTCGGAACTGCGTCGAGGTGCGGCGGCGGCGACCGCGGCGACAGCCGAGTTCGGCCAGTTCCTGCGTACCGAGCTGGCCCCGCACGGGCGGGACAAGCAGGCCGCCGGCCGGGAGCGCTACGAACTCGCCTCGCAGTACTTCCTCGGCGCCAAGGTCGACCTGGACGAGACGTACGCCTGGGGCTTCGCGGAGCTGGCCCGCCTGGAGGCGGAGATGCGGGTCGTGGCGGGGCGCATCGCCGGCTCCGGTGCCACAGTCGACGAGGCCGTCACCACGTTGGACGCCGACCCGGCCCGGACCATCCAGGGCAAGGAGGCATTCCGGGACTGGATGCAGGCGCTGGCCGACAAGGCGATCACCGAGCTGCACGGCACCCACTTCGACATCCCGGAGCAGGTCCGCCGCATCGAGTGCTGCCTCGCACCGACCAGCGACGGCGCCATCTACTACACCGGCCCGAGTGAGGACTTCTCCCGCCCCGGTCGGATGTGGTGGGCGGTGCCGCAGGGCATCAGCGACTTCTCCACCTGGCGGGAGGTGACAACGGTCTACCACGAGGGCGTGCCGGGTCACCATCTCCAGGTGGCGCAGACCGCCGTCCGGGCCGACCTGCTCAACCGTTGGCAGCGGCTGCTCTGCTGGGTCTCCGGGCACGGTGAGGGCTGGGCGCTCTACTCGGAGCGGCTGATGGACGAGCTGGGCTACCTGGAGGATCCGGGCGACAAGCTGGGCATGCTCGACGGCCAGGCGATGCGCGCGGCACGGGTGATCGTGGACATCGGCATGCACCTGGAGCTGGAGATCCCGAAGGACAATCCGTTCGGTTTCCACCCGGGCGAACGATGGACGCCCGAGCTGGGCTGGGAGTTCATGCGCGCGCACTGCCGGGTTCCGGACGAGAACCTGCGCTTCGAGCTGAACCGCTACCTGGGTTGGCCGGGGCAGGCGCCGTCGTACAAGGTGGGTGAGCGGATCTGGCTCCAGGCCCGCGAGGACGCCAAGGCCCGCAAGGGCGCCGATTTCGACCTGCGGGAGTTCCACCGGCAGGCGTTGGACCTGGGTGCGCTGGGTCTCGACCCGCTGCGCCGGGCGCTGGCCCGGCTCTGACCGGGCGGTGGCTGCGCGCGCCGACGGTACGACGAGTCCGTCGCCGCGCGCGGCCACGCCCGAGCCGAGGCCGCTCGCGCGGCCGACTGCTCCACCCCGAGGCCGCTCTGTGGCGGTGCGCTCAGCCGAGGGTGAGTGCCAACGCCGGGCGGGCGGTCAGCGTGTCGCTGGTGACGTACGCCAGGTCGATGGCGGGGTCGGTGAACGTGATCGGGATCGGCGAGGTGATCGGAAGGCCGTCCGGTAGCGGCAGATCCGGAGTCAGCGTGATCTTGATGCCGAGCAGCCGGCCGACGAACCGGGTCGCGTAGAAGGCCACGTCTCCCCGCACTGTCAACTGGTTGGTCGCGTACCGCTGGTTGCGCCCTGCGGGGCCGTCGGCCCGCAGCAGGAAGTCGGTGGTCACCGCCTCCCGCATGCTGAACTTCAGCACCTTGAGGTCGCCCTTCACCGTGTGCAGGTCCGTGACCCCGTCGAACCGCAGCCCGGTCATCCGCACCGACGACCCGGTGAGCTTCGACGGCGTCTGGGCCACCGTCGGCTGGCCCGGATCGGCGGCGATCCGTGGCAGGAGCTTGCCCGGCTGCACCGTTTCCGGCCTGCCGGGTGCCGGCGTTGCGGGTTTGCCCGGGGTCGGCTTGCCCGGGGGCTGCGACGGGCAGTCGGTGGGGCCCGGGCGGGGCGTCGCCGTGCTGGTCGGTCGGGGTGTCGGCGTGGCGGTGGGAGGCACCGGGGGCGCCGGGTCCTCTTGGCCCCCAATGCCGAGCAGATCGCCGATCCCGTCCAGGATGTCGGTGATCACGTTGCCGCCCCGCGCCGGGCTCGGGGTGGGCGTCGGCGTGGCCGCGCTGCGACTGGGCGACGGGGTGACGGCCCGGGGCGGGGTGGGACAGCCGGTCGAGGCCGGTCGGTTCGGTGCGGCCTGGACCGCTCGGGGCTGGCTGGCCAGGCCGACGGCCGCCAGGCCGAGCACCACGAGAGCGACGGCGAAGGCTCGCGGATCAGCGGAACGTCCCGGCCGTTCGGGCGGCGCACCCTCGTCGGACGCTCCGTCCCCCGAATGATCGACAGGCACGACACCGTCCTGCTCGGCGCCGCCGCTGTCGGATCTGTCGCTGTCAACACCAGCCAGGCCGACGCCGGCCAGACCGACGCCGGCCACGCCCAGGTCGTCGCCGTTCTGCTCGATCCCGGCCGGCTGCGGGGTGGGTGGTGCGGGGTGGATCGGGGTCCAGGCGAAGGCGAGCGCGCTGCCGACGATGCCGAGCAGCAGACCGACGAAGAAGCCGCCCAGGTTGAGCCCGATCAGCGAGTACACAGCGGTGACCGCCGCGACGACCGAGTAGAACAGCCGCTGTGCCGGGGTGAACCAGAGCAGCAGGCCACAGGTCACCAGGATGATCGGGATCAGCAGCGAGAGCAGGCCGGTCGCGCCGCTGTGGAAGCTGAGACCGTTGAGGGTCATCCGGGTGGAGGCGAACATCTCCAGCCCGGCCAGGGCGATGAGCAACCCGCCCCAGAACGGCCGGCTGCGCTGCCAGCGGCGGAAGAGCCGCCACACCTGAGCCGGACCACCGGGCCGGGCGTGGGACGGGTTCGCGGTTGTCACGTACTCCTCCTGGCCGAGCGGGGACGGGACCGAGCGGGGACGGGGGCATGGGCCCGGGGTGTCGACCACCGCGGGCCTCGGCTCAGCTCAGAAGCACTCCTTGCCCTTCGCGTCGTCACCCACGTTGACCTTGAGTCGGAGTCCGACCAGGTTGAAGGTGGCCGCCGTGGTGTAGCGGGACACCTGTTGCAGGTTGGTGATGGTGACGTGGTCGGAGTTCTGGCCGAACGAGCCGGCCTGCGCCGTCGGGTTCAGGTCGGTGGCGTCCCGACCAATCCTGATGTTGGTGAAGGTCGCGTTGCCGTTCAACGAGTCCATCGCGATCAGCAGGTCCTTGGCGCGGGCGGGTTCCTTGCCCTCGCCGGCGTTGATGGTGAGCACCACCGGCAGGCCCGGCAGGTCGGCGCGGACGGACTGGCAGAGGCTGTACAACTCGGCGCTGCTGATCTCGGAGAGCGCGATCGGGTGGACCTGCCCGGACTTCCCGTCCTTGCCCTTCTCGCGGACGATGCCGCCGTACTGCTTGAAGCCGTCGCCCTCCAGGCGGTCGGCGCCGATCTTGAATGTCTGCCCGGAGACCGTGATGTCGGACGCGATCGCGCCGGTCGACATTCCGAAGAGGATGGCACCGGCAGCCGCCGTGGCGGGCACCATCATGGCGGCGAAACGCCACCATCGGGTACGACCCTGACTGTCCAACCGATCCTGCACGGGGTTCCTCCTCGGGTCGATGCGCGCGAGTGGCCGGTCCCGAGCGGGCGGCCCGCACTGGGAGCCCGCGTTCTGTTACCGGCTGGTAACCATCGGGCTTGATGGTGCACCCGTTGCGGCGCAGGTCACAACCCCCTGATTACCGGGCGGTAACAGTGAGGCGACCAGGAGGAGGTGGGGCATCACCGAAAGTGAACGAATTCGGCCTCGCAACCCTCTTGTATGACCACAAGACGGGCGCAGGGTGGTGGCGGGATCAGCGCAACGTGACACTACATTGACTAATTACAATCGAATAACAAATGTAAAGCACGCAGGTCGTACGGGTTGCCACATGGCCGAGGGGCGGACCGCGTCGCGGCCCACCCCTCGGTCGTACGTCCGGTCGTACGCGCGTCAGCGCTGCTCCACCTCGCCCGGAGCCGGTCGCTGGGTCGGCACAGTCGGGTCCTCCGACTTCCAGTTGGTCGTAGCCGGCGGGATCTCGTCGCTCAGTGGCCCGCCGACCGGCTGCGGCCTGGGCTGCTCGACGGTGTCCGTGTCGCGTACCGGTTCCTGGTCCACCCGGGTCGGCGTCGGATCGTCGACCGCCGGCTCGGCGCGGTGCCGGGCCGTCCCACCCTCGGGTCGGATCACCAGCCACACACCGAAGACGACAGCGATCAGACCGAGGACACCAGCGACGATCGGGCCCCAGAAACTGATCAGGCCGATCTTGAAGCGGTTGTCCTTGACCGTCTCGACACTGCGGCTGACAGTGTCGTCGGTGTAGTTGAAGTCCGCGTCCAACAACACCGTGGGGGTGCCGGTGTTGGGGCGCAACTCCTTGTGCTGCTGCTCCCGCACGTTCACGTAGGAGCCGGTGACCGGGTCCACCCAGAGCGTACGGATGTTGCTGTAGACGACCTGGCCGCTGGTGGCGCCGGGCGCGAACTTGCCGACCAGCGTCTGGATGCTGCTCTCCGGGGTGGCCAGCACCTCGTTCTCGATCCGCTGCTCGAAGCGGTACGCCTCGATGCCCTTGATCTTCTCGGTGCCGACGAACTTGGCCGGGACAGCCCGCTTCAGGTCACGGTCGAAGACCTGGTAGTCGCGCTTGGCGGTGCCGAACGGGAACTTGTAGATCTGGCCGGTGTACTTCACGTTGCCGACCGGAGTCCCGTCCGCCCCGGTCTCGTTGAGCCACTGGTCCTTCCACGAGGCGGCCGCACCGGAGATCCGGTAGAGAGCGAGTTCGGTGCTGTACTGGCTGACCACGTCCTGGTTGTCGGTGCGCCGGACCGTCTGGTAGACGTCCCAGATCACCGCGTCGCCCTTGAGGTCCTCGGGCAGCCGATCCTTGGTGTCGTCGGGCTGTGGAATGACCTCCACGTTGGACACCAGGTCGCCCTGCGGAACCTCGATGCTCACCGAGCTGCCGGTGGCCGTGATCTTCAGGAACCTGGCGTTCTTCGCCTCGGCGACGGACGTCGTTGGCTCAAGATCGTAGGGGAGCTTGGTCACGGCGGGGGCCACATAAAACGGCAGCCCGGCCGCGAAGACCAGCAATAAGACGCCAAGCCCGAAGAGCGCGGCGCCCACGCGAAGCTTCACTCATCCTCCTGTAACCTGCCGCCCTACGACCTGTTGTCCGGGGCACCCGATCCTTAACATGGCGGGAGGTTACTCCCCGGTCACCTTCAAAGCGACCCCCTGGATGTCCAGATGTCCACAGCCGCCGCGCCAACAGTTTCGGAGCCTTCGGTAACCGGCCGACTTCCCGCCCTCGACGCGCTGCGAGCAATCGGCGCGGTGGCGGTCGTCGGTCACCACGTCGGGTTCCAGACCGCCGTCACCATGAACACCCCCTGGGGCGGCTGGCTGGCTCGACTGGACGTCGGCGTCGCCATCTTCTTCGTACTGTCCGGGTTTCTGCTGTTTCGGCCGTGGGCGCTCAACGCCGCGACGGGACGGGCCCGACCCCGCGCCAAGCGCTACCTGTGGCGGCGAGCCCTGCGCATTCTGCCCGCCTACTGGTTGGCGATCGTGGTCTGCCTGATCGTCCTGCCGCAGAACGGGCAGGCGTCCGTCGGCGACTGGATCCGCCACCTCACCTTCACCCAGATCTACCAGGCCGGGCAGTTGCGCGCCGGGCTCAGCCAGACCTGGAGTCTCGCCACCGAGGTCGTGTTCTACCTGATCCTGCCGCTGGTCGCCGTGCTCGCCGTCGGCCGGTCCTGGCGTCCGGTCCGGACCATCGTGATCGTCAGCGGAAGTGCGCTGCTGACCGCTGGATGGCTCACCCTGATGGGGCTCGGCTGGCTCGACGCCGCCCTGCACACCATGTGGTTCCCCTCGTACGCCGCCTGGTTCGGCACCGGCATGGCACTGGCGGCGGCGCACGTCGCCCTGCGCACCGGGACCGCGCCCGCGGCCTTCCGGGTCCTGGACGACCTGGCCTCGGCACCGGTCACCTGCTGGGCCGCCGCCGTCGGCCTGATGGCGATCGCGACGACGCCCGTCGCCGGCCCCCGCGACCTCACCGAGCCGACGGCCGCCGAGTTCGGCGTCAAGCTGGCCCTCTACCTCGTGATCGCGGCACTGATCCTGATCCCGGTGGCCTTCGGCGGGCCGAGCCGGGCCAAGGAGATCTTCGGCAGCTCGTCCGCCCGGTGGCTCGGCGCGGTCTCGTACGGGCTGTTCCTGTGGCACCCCATGGTCATCGAACTCATCTACCTGGTCGACGATCGACCGCTGTTCACCGGCGGGCTGCTCAACACCTTCGCCCTCACCATGGCCTTCGGTCTGGTGTACGCAGCGGTCAGCTACTACGGCGTCGAGCGGCCCCTGCAACTGCTCGGGTCGCAGGGTCGGCGCCGATCCACCGGGCGTGGGCGGACGTCCGGGACCTCCGCCACCGACGTGGCCGCACCGGCCACCACGCCGCCGACCGTCGCGGCTGGCACTCCGGTGCCCACTGTCGGCGGGTAGCGCCCAGCGCTGGCCCATCGGGGCATTGCCGGCCGGCACACCAGCCCCTAATGTGACGCGGGTCGCTAAATTACTTGAGAGTAGGGTTCGCGTGGAGCGTCGCTTCGGCATGCCCGGAAACGTGTTGTTCCTCAACTGGCGAGACACCCGCAACCCCGAGGGCGGCGGTTCCGAGGTGTACGTCGAACGGATCGCCGCCGAACTGGTGGCGCGCGGATTCCGCGCCACTCTCTTCTGCGCCGCCCACAGCCAGGCTCCCGCCGACGAGGTCAACGAGGCGGGCGTACGGCTGGTGCGGCGCGGTGGCAGACACAGCGTCTACCTCTGGGCGGCACTCTGTTACGTCGCGGGCGCGCTGGGCATCGGCCCGCTGGCGGCCCGCCGCGGCGGGCGGCCCGACGTCCTTGTCGACGTCTGCAACGGGTTGCCGTTCCTCGCCCCGCTGTGGGCACGACGCCCGGTGGTCAAGCTGATCCACCACGTGCACCGCGAGCAGTGGCCAGTGGTGCTTCCACAGTGGGCTGCCCGGTTCGGCTGGTGGATCGAATCGTCGCTCGCCGTACGCGTCTACCAGCGGTGCCGGTACGTCACCGTCTCCGAGGCGACCCGCCGAGAGTTGGCAGTGCTCGGCGTGCCGCCGGAGCAGGTCTCCGTGGTGCACAACGGCACCCCGACGCTGCCCCACACCGACGCCGAACGGGCGACGTTCCCGCTGCTCGTGACGCTGAACCGGCTGGTGCCCCACAAGCGGGTGGAGGTGGCACTGCGGGCCGTCGCGGCCCTCGCCGACGAGCTGCCCCAACTACGCCTGGTCGTCGCCGGCCAGGGCTGGTGGGAGTCGCACCTGCGTGAACTCGCCGCTGAGCTGGACATCACCGAACGGGTGGACTTCCGGGGCTTCGTGACCGAGGAGGAGAAAGCCGCCCTGCTCGCCTCGGCCTGGGTGGCCCTGACCCCGTCCCTCAAGGAGGGCTGGGGGCTCACGATCGTGGAGGCGGGTTCGGCGGGCACCCCGACTGTGGCGTTCCGAGGAGCGGGCGGAGTCACCGAAGCGGTAGTCGACGGGCGTACCGGCCTGCTGGCCGACGACATCGACGACTACCTGATGAAGGTGCGCACGCTCCTGCACCGGGATGAACTGCGGCGGGAGATGGGCGCTCAGGCCCGGGAGCACGCGGCCAGCTTCACCTGGCAGGCCGCGGGTGGGCGCTTCGAGGCGATCCTGAAGAGTGTGGAGTCGCCCCGCCCAGTGCAGCAGCGGGGCGAACCGTCCTACCTGTCGCCGTAAACCGCTGGGGCGTACGGGTCCTTCTTACCGGCCCGCTTGGCGGCCTCCGAGACGAGCTTGGCCTCACTCGCGGCCTCCTCGTCGGTGGCGGTCGCGGCGGCCGAGATCCCGCCGAGAGCCAGGATCCCCAGCAACGCCGCCACCAGGCCAGACACGACCAGGGTCAGAGCTCTACGCATGCCAATCCTCCAATGGCGAGACGTGCGAGCGGACGTTACCACGCGGTAGCTCGCCGGTGTAGGGCCGAAACGGCGGCAGCGATGACCACCAGAAGGGCAGCGCTGAGGGCCGCCACCACCGCCAGTCGGGCCGGCCCCGACCCGCCCGATTCCCGCACCGTCGCCGGGTTGCGGTACAGCGTCAGGAACGGTCCGTCGTGGACGCGCTCCAGGCCGCCGAGCACCTGAGAGTCGACCTCGCCGGAGACCTCGTGCTGCACCAGGACCCAGCGCACCCCAGTGGTCCAGACCTGCCGGCCCTCGGCCAGCGCCCGGCGCATCTCACGGACGCGCGGGTTCTCGCCGGCCACGGCGACGTCGCCGACCCGGAGCGTGTCGTCGGTCAGGACCGTCCCCGGCAGGTAGCGGGGCGCCGGGTCCAGCACGACCCGACCAGGGTTCCACGGGTACGCCCGGTAGGCGCTCAGCGGCAACGCGAGGATCTCCCCCGGCTCCTCCTCGATGTGCTCGGCCACCCGCTGCCACTCCGCCGGATAGCTCACCGGACGAAGCCGACCGACACCGCCGAACGCCAGGTCCGGCAGGACCGCCACCGGCAGGAACAGCAGCCCGACCAGGACCACCCCGGCCACCTCCCGGTCGATCCGGGCCACCAGCCGCTCGGCCCCCAACGCCGCGCACACCACCAGCAGCAGGGCGTACGGCGCCAGGAACTTCTGCCCATCTCGCAGCAGCCCCGCGCCGGGCAGGTGCACCACCGCCCACCGAAGCGCGGCATCCCCGCCGGGGAGCAGCCCGAAGGCGGCGAGCAGGAAACCGGTCCCGGCGAGCACCGCCAGGCGCGCCACCCCACCCGGGGGTAGCCGGCGCCGCAGCAGGCCCGCACCGACACCGGCCAGGATCAGCAGCACGAGGGTCGCCACCGGCACCAGTGGCACCGCGCGACTGGCGGGGGTGGCCTGTGCGCTCCAGATGCCACCGGTGCCGGCCAGCGCCACCAGCGGACCGGCCCAGTTCTCCGAACGTGCCGCGAACGCCGCCACCCCCGCCGGGTCCGAGGAACTCCCGGCACCGGTGACCAGGGCCGCGACCACCCAGGGGGCGTTGAGCACTCCGACCGCGGCCAACGCCTGCCGGGACCGGTGCGGATGCATTCGCTGCGACACCAGCAGCGACCGGGGCGCGCGCATCCGGTCCGACGTCAGCACCAGCACCGTGCCCAGCGCGATCAGACCGCCGGTCGGCGTGATGGCGGCGGGAGCGGCGGCGAGCACCACCCGGGCGAGCGCGCCGTCGCGCCCGGCCCGCAGGTCCAGCACCGCCCGCACCAGCCAGGGCAGCGCGGCGTACGCGAGCAGCAGCCCCCACTGCCCGATCAGCAACCGCTCGGCGAGGTACGGCGACCACGCGTACGCCAACGCGGCGAACAGCCGGACCGCGCGCCGTTCGGTCGGCACCAACCGGCCGGCGCCGACCGCCGCGAGGAAGACCGCCCCGGCGAGCGCCAGCCGCTGCACCAACCAGCCCGGCACGAGCTGGGTGACCAGCGAGACCAGCGCGTCCATCGGCACCGCCCGGGGCAGACTCTGCGCCGGGGCCACGAGATCCCAGGTCAACGGCTGCCGGGGTACGAACACCATGTCGTACAGCAACGCGTAGCCGGGCGTCGCCAGCGGGGCCAGCACCACCACAGTGACGGCCGCCGCGACCGCGTACAGCGACAGCGTGTCCCGCGCTCGCCGAACCGGTGCGGCCTCGACGCCGTCGGTCGGCTCAACCATTCACGATGCCGGCACCGCCCGGCCGACGGTGATCAGCTCGGTGCACACCCCGACCCCTGGCGTCTGGACGGTGACCTCGACGGCGTCCCCCGCACCCTCCAACAGGAAGAACAGGTCGTTCAGCCCGCGTCGCAGGGTGATCTCGCGGGTGGCGTCGCCGAGCCGGAACAGCGCTGTCGAGTCACCCGAGCTGAGGTAGCCGAAGTGCACCGCGTACGGCCACTCCACCAGGTACCCGTCCAACGGGATCCGAGTGGGTCGGCCGCCCTGGGCCAGGTGCCCGCAACCGTCCACCGGGCCGGGCACGATCTTCCGTCCCTGGACCACTACCGGACGGATCCGGCCGAGATCATCGAACGTCGACGGTCGCGCGGCCTCCGTCACGAAGGTGGGTCGACGCTCGGCCGGGCGGAAGAAGTGCGACTGGAGATTGTCCGGCCAGAAGTAACCGGCGATCACCCGGTCCGGGACGGCGGTGTCGAAGAAGACGGTGCCCGGCGGCGCTGCGGCGAGCTCGGCCTGCGTCGTCGCGAGATAGTCCCGCCCGTACTTCGTACTCCAGTTGTCCCCGAAACGGGCAGTGCTCCACAGGGTGCCCACGCCGATGGTCGCCAGGACGACGATCATCGAGACCAGGCCGACAGCGAACGCGCCCGGCTCCCGCAGGACCGTCGGCACCGGCCACGCCGACACCTCGTCCTCGTCGGTGTCCTTGATCCCCAGCAGGGCCGCGCCCACACAGATCGCGGCGACCAGCACCACGTCGGCGACGTACCGGGGGACGACGCCGACCAGAGGGCCGAGCGGCCCGCCCAGCCGGGTGACGGCGAAGAGCGCGGCGACCAGACCGAGATAGGAGGTGAGCAGCAGCCAGGCCCGGCCGGCCGACGGACGCCGCCGGACGGTGACCACGACGAGCGTCGCCAGCACCGCCCACGACAACCACTTGGCGATGTCGTACGGGTCGACGAGCGGGGGGCCGTCACCGGCGTAGGTCCAGCGCCAGGGACCTCCGAGCAGACCCGGCACCACTGTCTCGCCGACCAGGTCACCGAGGAAGTTGAAGACCGGACCGACGGACGCGGGTTCGTCCAGTTGGCGGGCGGCGGGACGGGTCAGGTAGAACGCCAGGTATCCCCCCGACAGCGCGCTGAGCATCAGCCAGGCCGGCCAGTGCCGGCGGATCGCCGTGGCGAGACTGCGCCACACTCCACCGGAGGTGAAGAGGAAGACGGTCAGCAGGAACAGCAACGGCACGATCAGCAGGGACTTGGTGTCGAAGAGCAGGCCGAACACCAGCCAGAGCGCGACCGCCACGAGGTGCCGCAGGCGACCGGTCCGCACGTAACGGACCTGGGCTGCCACCGCCATGACCAGGGCCAACTGCATCGGCAGCACGAGCAGCCCGACCAACCACAGCGAGGAGACCTCGAGCGTCAGTGGGCAGAACACGAACAGGCACAACGGAATGAGCAGGCCCCAGCTTGGCCGGAGCAGATCGCGCAGCAGCCGGTACACAGCGATCCCGGTCGCCGCCTGGCCAACCGCCAGCAGCAACACCCACGGCCAGGTGGCGAAGCCCGCCGCCCGCACCATCGCCCACGCCACAAACAGGCCGCCGGGCATGAGGTGGTTGTTGAACGTACGCAGGAGATAGTCCGCGTCCAGCCCGGTGTCGAGGACCTGGGCGGCGATGACGAACTCGTCCTGCGAGAACCAACCACGGGTGGCGAGGCCGGCGCGCCAGGCGACGGACACCGCGATGAGGGCGATCGCCACGGCGCGGACAGGGTCGGCGCGGAGCCATCGGCCGATCGGCCCGGGCCCGTCGCCGTCGGACGAGACGCGTTCCGGATGCGTCTCGGCCTCAGCTTCTGGCATTGACATGGTCGGCAGCCTGCCACACGCTTACACGCCGTGGGGACGGCCGTTCTCCCGATAACGCCACCGCAGCGCCCCTGGTCGCCCGTCCGTGCCCGGTCCGGATAACGTCGCGCGACAGTCGTCGGCTGCAGGTGCGCGTCCGGCCGGTGAAGACAGGAGCCGAAATGCGTGCAGAGGTGGCCAGTGGCGCCGCTCCGGGGTCCAGCCGGAGCCGGCACACGGCCCGACGGTTCCGGCACCTGGTCATCTGCATCGCTCTCACCGCCCTCGCCTTCCAGCAGGCCCCGGGCCAGGTCGTCCCGGACACCAAGGTCGACCTGTTCGTCAACCCGGCCGGGTGGCTGCTCCGCTCGCTGCACCTGTGGGACCCCACCGGCACGTTCGGCCAACTACAGAACCAGGCGTACGGCTATCTCTGGCCGATGGGCCCGTTCTTCCTGCTCGGGTCGGAGTCCGGCCTCGCGCCGTGGGTGGTGCAGCGGCTGTGGTGGGCACTGCTCTTCTGTGTCGCCTACCTGGGGGCCGTGCGCCTGGCGGGCCGGCTCAACATCGGAACGCCCGCCGGGCGCATGATCGCCGGCGTCGCCTTCGCGCTGTCACCGCGCATCCTCACCCAGCTCGGCTGGTCCTCGGTGGAAGCCTGGCCCAGCGCCGTCGCCCCCTGGGTGCTCATTCCACTCGTCGGTCTCGCCGCCGGCACGCGACTGCGACGCGCCGTCGCCGCGTCAGCCATCGCCGTCGCCTGCGCCGGTGGCGTCAACGCCACTGCCGTGTTCGCTGTGGTGCCACTGGCCCTGCTCTGGCTCGCCACCGTCCAGCCCGTACGCCGCCGGGTCACCGCCATCGCCGCCTGGTGTGGCGCGGTGGCCCTGGCCACCGCGTGGTGGTTGGTTCCGCTGCTGGTCCTCGGGCGGTACAGCCCACCCTTCCTGGACTACATCGAGACCGCCCGAAACACCACGAGCGTCACCGACGGGGTGACCACCCTGCGCGGCGCCTCCTACTGGGTCGCCTACCTGGCCTCCCCGTTCGGACCGACCATCCCGTCCGGTGCGCGACTCGCCAACGAGGCGGTGCTGGTCGCCGCCACCCTGGCGGTCGCCGCCCTCGGTGTGCTCGGGCTGTCCCGACGGGGGATGCCGCACCGCCGGTTCCTCATCACCGGTCTGGTGCTCGGCGTCGCGCTCGTCGGCCTCGGGCATGTCGGCGACCTGCCGAACATCCTCGCCGGGCCACAGCGGGAGTTCCTCGACGGCGTCGGCGCACCCCTGCGCAACGTGCACAAGTTCGACGTCCTGCTCCGCCTACCCCTGTGCCTGGGCATGGCGCACCTGATCGGGTTGGCCGTCCGGGCGGCGCGCACCGCGCCCGCGCGGCACCGTCGGCGAACCGTCGCACGCGCCTGGCTGACCGCCGGCACCGCCATCGTCGCCGTCACGGCGGTCGCCACACCCGCCCTCGCGGGCGGTCTCGCCACCCCGGGCAGCGTGAAGGAGGTGCCCGGCTACTGGCACGACGCCACCGACTGGCTCGACGCGAACACGGGGCTCGGGCGGGTGCTCGTCGTACCCGGGGCGCGTTTTCCGTCGTACGACTGGGGCAACACCACCGACGAGATCACCCAGCCGCTGCTCAACAGTCGGTGGGCGGTACGCAACGCCATCCCCTTCACCCCACCGACCACGATCCGACTGCTGGACGTGATCGAGGCGACGCTCGCCACCGGCGCCGGATCGACCGGCCTGGCGGACCTGCTGGCCCGATCCGGAATCAGCCACGTCCTGTTCCGCGCCGACCTCGACCACGGCCGCTCCGACACGGCCCGCCCAGCGGTGGTCCGGCAGGCGCTGGAGCGCTCACCCGGGTTGACCCGCGTCACGTCCTTCGGCCCCCTGCGCGGCGGGCCCTCGTCCCCCGACGAGTTCCGCGACCACGGGCTCGACGTGCCCGTCCGGGCGCTGGAGGTCTACCGGGTCGACCGGCCCGTCGAGCCGGTGGTCGCCTACGACAGAACCGACGTGACCACTGTTGTCGGCGGCCCCGAATCACTGCTCGACCTCGCCGCGGCGGGGCAGCTCGGCCCGGCGCCCACCGTCCTGGCCGGCGACGCGTCGACCGCCGACGTCGCCGGACCGGTGGCGATGACCGATGGTCTGCGCAGGCGGGACGTGTCGTTCGGCGGACTGCGGGACAACACCTCCCAGACGTTGACCGCCGACGACACCTTCGAGGTCACCGCGCCCGCCCACGACTACCTGCCCGAGTGGGGCGCAGAGCACTCCACCGTCGCCCGTTTCGAGGGCATCAACGCGATCCGCACCTCCACCGCCCGTTCCCAGGTGGACTCCCCCGGCGGTGCCCGCCCCGAGCACCAGCCGTACGCGGCGATGGACGGCAACCCGGCGACCTCCTGGCAGTCCGCGCCGTACTCGCCCAGCGACCAACAGTGGATCGAGGTGGGCCTCGCCAACCCGACGACTGTCACCCGGGTCGAGGTGTGGTTCGACCTGAAGGCCGATGCCCTGCCCACGACGGTGACCGTCAGCGCCGGGTACGAGAGCAGCACCGTCGAACAGTTCAGCGACCACATGGTGTTCGAACTGCCCGGTGTCCACGCCACCCGCGAGGTCCGGGTCTCGGTCGACAGCGCGTACGACCTGCGTCCGTTCGGAAACGGCTCGGTCGGCATCGCCGAGATCAAGATTCCGGGCATCCAGACCAGCCGCACCCTGGTCCTGCCCGCCGCACCGGTCACCGACCGACCGGCGACCGTCGTCGTGTCCGCGGCACCCACCACGCCGGCCTGCTTCTCCGTCGACGGGTACCCGCGCTGCTCCACCGACGCCATCCGTGGTTCCGAGGACGGGTCCACCATCGACCGGACCCTGACCCTGCCGGCGGCCGGCGCGTACGACGCCAAGCTGTGGGCGCGGCCCACGGCCGGCCCCGACCTGGACAACGCCCTCGACAAGTTGGTGACCGACGCGCAACCGCTGCGGCTCGCGGCGCAGATCAGCGCCTCCTCGACGGCAGTGCCCGACCCGACCGGCCGGGCCGGGGCGGCACTCGACGGAAACCCGGCCACCAGTTGGTCACCGGCGATCGACGACGAGGCACCGATCCTGCGACTCAAGTGGCTCAAGCCGCAGACCATCACCGGGCTCCGCTTCTCCGTCGACGATAAGACACCCGCCACCCGTCTCGGCAGTGTGCGGGTGGTCGGCGACGACGGCTTCCGCAGCAGCCTGCTCGGCGACGACGGGCTGCTCCGCCTGGACCCGCCGATGCGGACCGACGAGATCACCATCCAGTTCCTCGACAAACCGTCCGCCACCAGCACCGACCCGTACAAGCTGCGGTTGCCGGAGCGGTTGCCGATCGCGGTCGGCGAGGTGACAGTGTTACCCGGAGCGCCCACCGTCGGACCGCGTTCCGACGCACCACTGGCGCTGGCCTGCGGATCGGGGCCGACGCTCCAGATCGGCGCGGCGCGGGTCACCACCACGCTGCGCGGCACGCTCCGCGACCTGCTGGAAATGCGCGAGATGCCGGTGACGCCGTGCGGCCGGGCCACGCCCCGGCAGCTTGACCTGGGCCGCGGGGAGCACCGGATCGTCGCCACCCCGAGCCAGCTGGCCTCGCCCACCAGGGTCGCCCTGGTACCGAAGACGACCACCCCGACCTCGGCGACCGCCAGCGGCACCGAGATCGAATCCTGGGCGGCCACCGAGCGACGGGTGCGGGTGGCCGGTCACCCCGTCGACCGGGTGCTCGCCGTACGGGAGAACACCAACACCGGCTGGCAGGCAACCATCGGCGGACGGACGCTGAAACCACTGGTGGTGGACGGATGGCAGCAGGGCTGGATCCTTCCCGCCGGCGCGTCCGGAGAGGTGCTGTTGCGTTTCGCACCGGACACGCCGTACCGGGTGGGGCTTCTCCTCGGCGGCGTTCTGCTCGCCGTGGTGGTCCTGCTCGCTGTGGTGCCCGCCCGACAGCCCACCGGGCGAACCTCGGCGACCGTCCCACCGCGCGGCCGACGTCGGGTCACCCGCTCGCTGCCGCTGCTTGCCGTCGGGGCCGCCGCGCTGGTGCTGTGGAGCGGCCTCATCGGCGGCCTGCTGGTCGCGGCCGGATTCATGCTGGCGGTACCCGGCCCACGCCGCCTGCCCTGGCCGGCCGACCCACGCCGGGCCAGGACGATCAGCCGGGCCGTCGAGACCTGGCTCCCCGGCGCGCTCGTCCTGCTCGCCGGGTTGCTCTACCTCGACTCGACACGACGGAACACCGACGCGCTCGTGCAACTCACCATCGTCGTCGCCCTGGGTGCCCTCTGGCTCTCCACCGCCGCCCGACGACGGCCCGTACGCCGGGCCAGGCCGACCGCCGCGACCCCAGCGGTTGCGGCGGCTGCGCTGCTCGCGGAGGGACCGAAGCCGTACCCGGCCGAGCCGGACGCCACCGAGCCGGCGGGGCCCGGCCAGTCGGCTGGACCAGCCGACGGGCAGCTCCCGACCTTCTCCGAGATCACGTGAGCTTCCGACGACCCGCCCGTCGGGAGAGGACGGCCCAGACGGAGCTGACACGCGGATGGAGTACGGGCCTCGGCGCTGCCGGGGTCAGCGTCACAGTGGCCGGGGTCCTGGTCAACGGCCTGGCGTACCTGGTGCCGGTGCTGGCCGCCCGGCGGCTCGACCCGGCCGACCTCAGCGCGCTCGCCACCGCCCTCGGTCTGGTGGCCATCGTCGGTGTGCCCGGGCTCGGCCTGCAACTGGCCGTCGCCGTGCACCGCGCCCGGCACGGCGCCTCCGACACTCGGCGGCTCACCGCTGTCACCGCGGCAGTGTGCGCGGGGACCCTCGTCGCGGCGACACCACTGCTGGTCACCGCCCTGGATCTCCCGGTAGAGATGCCCGCGCTGCTGGCGGTCACCGCCGCGGCGATCGTGCTCTCCTCCCGGTCCCTCGGAGAGTTGCAGGGTGGCCAACGCTTCGTACGACTCGCCGTCGGGATGGCCGTGCTCGCCGCCGGCCGCTACGGCGGCGTGCTCGCCGGATTGCTGCTCGGCGCGGGACCGACCGGCGCGCTGGCGGTCGGCGCGTTGACCGCTGTCCTCACCCCTGCGGTGCTGGCCCGACTCGCCCGCGAGCCCCAACGGTCGTCCACCGCCCCACGGCTGACCGTCGCTCAGGTCGTTGCCGGCTGCGGTGCGACGCTGGCGATGCTCGTCGTCTCCTACGCCGACCTGCTGCTGTCCCGGCAACTGCTGTCCCCGTCGGATTCCGGGGCGTACTCAGTCGGCACCGTCCTGAGCAAGGGTGCGCTCTGGGCACCGCAGGTCGCCGCCGTCCTCGCCCTACCTAGGCTGGCCCGCGGTGACCGGCGCAGCCGAACGGTTGCGCTCGCGGTGACAGGCGGGTGTGGCGTGGTGCTGGTCCTCGCCTCGACGCTCGCCGGAGGGCTCGCGTTCCGCCTCGCCGGTGGGCCCGACTACGACCACCTGGGCCGGTACGCGCCAGTCTTCGCGGCGGTCGGTGCGCTCTACGCGGTGACGTTCGTGCTGCTCAACGACCGCCTCGCGGCCGGCGCACGCTGGGCAGCGGCACCGCTGTGGGTGGGTGTGGCCGGCCTGGTGGCCGTCACCGCGACCCTCCGGCCACACACCGTCCCCGGTCTCCTCCTCGCGGCGGTGGGCACTGCCATCGTCACCACCGCGCTGATGGCGGTGACGGCCCGTCGGCCCGCGCCGGTTCCGGCGGCCCAGCCGACTAGCCCTCCGCGAGCCAGTCCGTCAGCAGTCGGTGGTCGATCGAGTCCACCCGACCGAGCGGACGACCCGAGGCCACCCGGCCCCGCAGCTCCGCCCGGGTGAACCAGCGCGCCTCCAACAACTCCTCGCCGTCCACGCGTACCTCGTCGGAGGTCGCGGTGGCCCGGAAGCCCACCATCAGGCCGGCGGGGAACGGCCACGCCTGTGACCCCTGGTAGGTCACGTCGGTGACTGTCACGCCCGCCTCCTCGCCCATCTCCCGGCGGACCGCGTCCTCCAGGCTCTCGCCGATCTCGACGAAGCCGGCCAGCGTCGAGTACGCGTCCTCGGCCGCGCCCGCGTGCCGGGCCAGCAGACAGCGCCCCGACCGGGCGGGCGCCTCGACCAACACGATGACGGCCGGCTCGATCCGGGGGAACAGCAGACGTCCGCACTCCATGCCGGTGCAGGTCCGCAGGTGCCCGCCGCCGCCGGCGACGGCCGGCGCGCCGCACGTCCCGCAGAATCGCTGCTGCCGGTGCCAGTGCAACAACCCCTGGCGTACGCCAGGACGGACGCGTCGCCGGGTTCGAGCCGCCCGACCAGTGCCCGCACGTCGACGGACCGCACCGCACCGGCCATCTCGACGGCGGACCGCTCGGGGAGCGCGGAGAGGTCCGCGGTGAACACGGCGGCCTCCCCGTCGAGCCCCAGGAAGACGGTCTCGCCGGCGGCGGACCGGACCAGCGCCGCGCGCTCCGCGCTGAGCCGAACCGGCCCGTGCCCGTCCACGAGACAACGGTCCCGCCACATCGGCAGCAGCACGCTGGTCGCCTCGGTGAGCAGCACGCCCAACCGCGTCGGATCGGTGCGCAACGGTCCAGCGCGGTCCAGCGATCCGCCCCCGTACGCCAACACCCGCTCCGCAGTGTCCACCCGGTCACCGTGCCACGTCGGCGGTGGGTCGTCGGCACCGCCCCCGGACCGGTGCGACACGCCGAACGACACGCGGTAGCAGCGCCTGGTGGGCGTAGCCGACGAGGACGGCCGGGCATTCGTTACCGTAGGTGCCTCCGGGAGGGAGGACCTCCTGCGGCACCCTGGCGATCGAGGTTGCAGTGACGCTGTACGGCGAAAACAGTCCACCCGCCGACGACCGGCCCACGGTGCAGGTCACCGCGGTCACCTGGCCGGACGACGGAGCTGAGCCGGCCACCACAGCCGCTCCCGGCGAGCCGGACGGCGGCCCGCGCCGGACGCGTCGGGTGCGCATGCTGCTCGCCGCCGGCATAACCGGTGGCGTCCTCGCCGCCGTGGCGGGTGCCGGCGCCTGGGCGTACGCCGGTGACGTTCCCCGTGGCACCACCGTGCTCGGCACCGAACTGGGCGGCCGGAGCCGCGCGGACGCCGACCGGGAGTTGCGGGCGGAGCTGGACCGCCGGGCGGCAACCCTCGCCACGCCGCTGAAGGTCACCGTCGACGGACGCACCGCCGAGATCAACCCCGCCGACGTGGGGCTGACCGTCGACGTCCCGGCGACCGTCGCGGCAGCCGCTGAGGCCGACGCCCACCCGGTCAGCCGGCTGGTCGGCTCCCGCACCGTCGAGCCGGTGGTGACCGTCGACGTGGGCCGATTGGACGACGCGCTCCGTAAGGTGCTCGGCAACCAGGCCCAGGGCATGACGATGCCGGCGATCACCTATCAGGGCACCACGCCGAAGGTCGTACAGCCCAAGCCTGGGCTGGCTCTGAACCCGGAGCGTTCCGCCGAGGTGGTCCGCGCCGGCTGGCTGGCCGGCGCCCCGGTCACCGTGCCCCTGGTGGAGACCCACCCGGCCACCACTCCGGAGGAGTTGGACCGGATGGTCAGCGAGCTGGCGAAGCCGGCGGTCGCCGCGCCGGTCACCCTGCGCACCAGCAAGGGTCAGGTGTCGATCCCGCCCGCCGCCATCGCGAAGAGCCTCCGGTTCGGCGCCGACAAGACCGGCAAGCTCACTCCCTCGGTGGACGTCAAGCGGCTGCGAGCGGCGCTCGGCGACAAACTGGCCGCCATCGAGGTGCCGCCGAAGGACGCCACCATGACGATTTCCGGTGGCCGGCCCACCGCCAAGGAGGGGCGATCCGGGCAGCAGCTGGACACGGCAGCCCTCGGTCGAGACCTGCTGGCCGTGCTACCGAAGGCGGACGGCCGCGAGGTGACCGGCGAGTTGAAGCCGACGCCGCCGCAGCTGACCGCGGAGAAGCTCGCCGGCCTGGGCATCAAGGAGCGGGTGTCGACCTTCACCACCCGGTTCACCGGCGGCATGGCCTCGTCGCGCAGTCAGAACATCGCGACCATCGCGAGGAAGGTGGACGGCACCGTCGTACTACCTGGGAAGACGTTCTCGCTCAACGGGCACACCGGCGAGCGCGGCTACGCCCAGGGCTACCGGGACGCACCTGTCATCCTCGATGGCAAACTGGTGCCGGGCGTCGGCGGCGGCACCTCGCAGTTCACCACCACGCTGTTCAACGCGACCTACTACGCCGGCTTGGAAGACGTCGAGCACAAGCCGCACTCGTACTGGTTCGACAGGTACCCGGCGGTCATCGAGTCGACGATCTTCTGGCCGAACCTGGACTTCAAGTTCCGCAACAACACCGAGTACGGCGTGCTCATCGACACGTCGTACACCTCCAGCACGATCACCGTGTCGATCTGGAGCACGAAGATCTACGACAGCGTGAAGACCGAGTACGGGCCGCGCCGCAACATCACGACGCCGAAGCAGATCCATCTGGCTCCCGGCCCCTCCTGCATCGAGACCAACGGCATCAACGGCTTCACCCAGGACGCCTTCCGGGTCATCAAGAAGGGCGGCGTGGTGGTCAAGCGGGAGAAGTTCTCCTGGCGCTACGACGCGGAGCCCCGCTACGTCTGCGGGCCGAAGACGCCCTGAGGCTCCAACCGTTCCGGGTCGATCCTTCCCTGAGGCCGCCCTGCTCCGGGTCCAGCTCAGGGTCTGGGGTCAGCTCAGGTCCGGCGTCAGGTCACCGGTGTTGCCGCCGTGTCCATTGCGCTTGCCGCCCTGCGGTGGCATCGGGACCGTGCGCGTCTCCCGAGGCCGAGCCTAGCCCCGAGCGCCAGACCGAGCCCTGAACCGCCGCGATCTTGCACTTTCGGTCGTCGTAACGCGAACTCTGAGCCGGTTTGTCGCCGCAGAAACTGCAAGATCGCGGGGGTGAGATGGAGCGCGGGGCAGACCCCAGGGGGAAACGCAGATTAGGCCACCCCCGGTGGGAGTGGCCTAATCTGGAAGATTGTCCGGCGGCGTCCTACTCTCCCACACCCTCACGAGTGCAGTACCATCGGCGCTGGAGGGCTT